>CALKJX010000282.1 GCA_937995555.1 uncultured Elioraea sp. | reverse complement strand
TTTCATCGGCGTCAACCGCAACAAGAAGTCGATCGGACTCGATCTGGCGCAGCCGGACGCGCGCGCGGTGCTGCTGCGCCTGCTCGAGGGTGCGGACGTGCTGATCGAGAACTTCAAGCCCGGCACGATGGAGAAATGGGGCATCGGCTACGACACGCTGAAGGCGAAGTTCCCGCGCCTGATCCACTGCCGCGTCTCGGGCTTCGGCGCCGATGGGCCGCTCGGCGGCTTCCCCGGTTACGACGCGATCGTGCAGGCGATGGTCGGGCTGATGAGCATCAACGGGACGCCGGAGACGGGGCCGGTGCGGCTCGGCACGCCGATCGTCGATATCGGTACGGGGCTGTTCAGCGCGATCGCGATCCTCATGGCGGTCTATGAGCGCACGAACAGCGGCCAGGGGCAGTTCATCGACATGACGCTGCACGACTGCGGCATGGCGCTGCTGCATCCGCACGCGGCGAACTTCTTCCTCTCGGGCAAGCGGCCGGTCGCCACCGGCAACCCGCACCCGAACCTCGCACCCTACGACACGTTCCGCACACGCACCGGCGAGGTCTTCATCGGCACCGGCAACGACGCGACCTTCCGCAAGATGTGCGCGCTCCTCGGCCGTCCCGAGCTCGCCGACGACGCGCGATTCCGCACCAATGCCGACCGACTCGCGAACCGCCCAGCGCTGTCGGCCGAGGTGCAGGCGATCGTGGCCGAGGAGGACGGCAGCGCGCTCTGCACGCGGCTGCTCGCGGCCGGGCTGCCGGCCGGGCCGGTGCGCTACTTCGACGAGGTGGTGGCCGAGCCGCACACGACGGCGCGCAACATGATCGCCGAGATCGGCTGGTACAGGGGGCTGAACACGCCCATCAAGTTCACCCGCACCCCAGGCGGGGCGCGCGAGGCGCCGCCGCGCTTCGGCGAGCACGGCGCGGAGGTGCTGCGCGCGCACGGCTTCTCGGACGAGGAGATCGCGGCACTGAAGGCATCGGGCGTGGTGGTGGAGCGGCGGCGAGGTGGTGCGCCGCAGCCGGCGCGGCAGCCGAAGGCGGCGGAGTAACCATACCCGGCTGCCAAAGGCTGAACCTTCGGCAGCCGGGTATCGCGCGTGGGGCTCGTGGGGCGGCCACGCGGGAACGTCACCCGAAGTACCGGCCTGCCCGCGGCAGGCCGGTATCAGGCAACCATCGCGGCCAGGCGCGGCGCCGCGATCGTAGCGATCAGCAGCAGCAGCAGCAGCAGCCAGAGATAGGCCTTGCTCGGCTTCTCGGCGAACTGCGCGGCGACCTGGGCGCGCAGCCGCTCGATCTCGGCCTTGGTCGCAACGCCCGGCACGGTGGCGTCGATCCGCGCGATCATCGGCTCGATGCGCGCGAGCATCGCGGCGATGTCGGCGACCTCGCGCTCGAGCTGATCGACGCGCGCGCCGAGATCGTTCGGCAGCAGCGGCGCGCCGCCGTTGCCCACCCGGCGTTCGATCTCGCGGATGCGCTGGCGCAGCAGGCTGAGGTCCGGCCCGTCAGCCATGCGGCCCCGCCTCCAGAAGGTCGATCGACGCTTCCAGCTCCTTGGCAAGCCCGCGAATCGCGAATTGCGCCGCCTGCATATGCTCTTGATGCGTCCGCAACGCGGCGGGATCAAGTCTTTCCCCGGCGGAAAGCCGCAGCATCGCCTCCGTCACGATGGTCTGGGCGGCGTTCAGGTTCGCCAGCGCCTCGGCGATCCGCGTCATGGAGTGCATCAGCCCGATCGCGAGCCGACGCATCTCGGCATCGGTCATGCAGTGCGCCGCTCCTGCGGCTCGTCGCCGGCGCCGGGCAGTTCGGCCTCCGCCTTCAGCCGCCGGTAGCTGCGCACGCCGAGCGGGATCAGCGCGGCATAGATCACGCCGGCCGCGGCGAGCCCGGCCCAGGGCTCGCTGACGAGCAGCGCGACATAGAGCCCGGCGCCGAGCAGCAGCGGCAGGACGTATTCGTGCGGCACCTTGAAGTTCTTGAAGCTCCAGGTCGGCAGCGTGCTGACCATCAGCGCCGCGACCGCAAGCAGCACGGCGGCGGAGAGGATCGGGTGGCGGGCGATGTCGGCGAGCATCGCCACGCCATGCGCCTCGGCCTGGAGGAACAGGAACAGCGGAAACAGCGCGAGCCCGGCAGCCGCCGGTGCCGGCACGCCGGTGAAGAAGTTGTAGGCGTAGGCGGGCTTCGGCGCGCCGTCGATCGCGGCATTGAAGCGCGCGAGCCGGAGCGCGGTGCAGACGGCGTACATCAGGCAGGGCGCCCAACCGAGCCCGCCCCAGACGGAGAGCGTCCAGAGATAGAGCACGAGCACCGGGGCGACGCCGAAGCAGAGGAAGTCGGCCAGGCTGTCGAACTCGGCGCCGAAGCGCGAGGTCGCCTTCAGCAGCCGCGCGATCCGCCCGTCCAGCCCGTCGATCACGGCGGCGATGACGATCGCGATCGCGGCCGCCTCCCAGCGCTCCATCAGGGCGAAGCGGATCGCGGTGAGCCCGGCGCAGAGCCCCACCAGCGTCATCAGGTTGGGGATCAGCCGGTTGAACGAGAGGCCGCGGAAGCGCGGGCGCGAGCGGCGGCGGATGCGCTGGCGCCAGCGCTCGACCGCGGGGGTGAGCGGCGGGCGCATCAGACGAGCTCCGCCGTCCGCGCGGGTTCGGTGGACGCGAGATCGGCCATCACCGTCTCGCCGCCGACCATGCGCTGGCCGACCGCGACCAGCGGCGCCACGCCCTCCGGCAGGTAGAGGTCGACCCGGCTGCCGAACCGGATCAGACCGATCCGCTGGCCGGCGCGCAGGCTCTGGCGCTCCTCGATCTCGCAGACGATCCGCCGCGCGATCAGCCCGGCGATCTGCACCACCGCGACCGTGCGCCCGTCCGGCCGCTCGATCGCGATCGCATTGCGTTCGTTCTCCTCCGAGGCCTTGTCCTCGGCGGCGTTGAGGAACCTGCCGGGATGGTAGGCGATCGTCTTGACGGTCCCCGCGCACGGAGCGCGGTTCACGTGCACGTCGAGCACCGACAGGAAGGTGGCGATGCGCACGCGGGGCGCCGGGCCGAGTGCCAGTTCGGGCGGCGGCGGCACGCTGGCGATCGACACCACCCGCCCATCGGCCGGCGCGACCAGCAGCCCCTCGCGCGTCGGCACGACGCGGTCGGGGTCGCGGAAGAAGAAGGCGCAGAACAGGGCCCCCGCCATGCCGAGCCACAGCAGCCCCGACCAGATGAAGCCGCCGACCAGGCCCGCCGCCGCGGCACCGATGATGAACGGCAGGCCGGCGCGGTGCGGCCGGGCGAAGACCGAGGCGGTGGTGTCGAGCAGGCTCATGGTTGCGGCGTTATAGATCGCTTTACGTCGGCGGGGCATAGAGCAGGGCATGACCACCGCCGCACGTGAACTCGGCCGGCTCGGGCCCTTCCTCGTCGATCGGGACGGCGTGCTGCACGCCTGCGACGCTTCGCGCCCGGCCGGCTTCGGGTTCCGCTGGCGGGGCCGGCGCATCCGGGCCGAACTCTGCGCAGATGCGCGGCTTCGGCTCTCGGTGCTGGCCGGCCACGTGCCCTTCACGGCCGAGGCTGCACCGCTGCGCCCGGGCGTGTTCGCTGCGCTCGCGGCCCTGCGCGCCGAGGCCGACAAGGGCTGGCGGGTCGCGCTGACCCCCGGGCACGGCGTTGTGGTCGAGGCCGTCGAGGATCTCGGCGCGCCGGCGACCGTGAGCCGACTGATCGTCGCGGCGACGCGCTTCGTGTTGCGGCTCGCCCCGTGCCTCGACCTGCTGGACGAGGCCGGCGCCCGCCCCGCCTGAGGCTCAGCCGCCGCCGGCCGCGCCCGGCAGCACGAAGATCTGGCCGGGATAGATCAGGTCCGGATTGCGGATCTGCTCGCGGTTCGCCTCGTAGATCACGGTGTAGCGGATCCCCCGCCCGTAGGTCTCGCGGGCGATCCGCCACAGCGACTGACCGGGCTGGACGATGACGCTGCCCTCGCGCAGGCCCTCGGGTGGCGTTTCGGCGCGCTGGAACGGCACCTGCACGCGCGCGGTGACACGCCCGTCGGGCGCGACCAGATCCGCCCGCAGTGCCTGGGTGCGGCCGGGCTCGATCGGCGCCGCGGGCACGAGGTTCCAACGCCCTTCCGCGTCGGCGCGCGTGTCGCCGAGATGCTGGCCGTCGAGATAGAGCCGCACGGACTCGCCCGGATTGGCGCGGCCCGCGAAGCTGACATCCCCCCCGGGACCGTAATCCACCGCGTCGACCGAGACGCCGCCGGGCGGACGTGCCCGCGGCGGGGCGAGGGCGTTCGGCCGCGCCGGCTCGACCGTCGGCGGGGCCGCCACCACGGCCGGCGCGGGAGGAGCCGGCGCGGCGGCGGGCGGTGGCGGCGCAGGTGACGGGTCGATCGGCGCCGACGCCGCGGCCGGACCCGATGCGGAGGGGGACGGGGCGGCAAACACGGGTGCCGGCGGTTCGGGCGTGGCCGAAGGAACGGGCGGTGCCGCCTCGGACGCAGCGGCGGCAGCCGCCGGCCGCCCGGCTCGCGCATCCGCGGCCGAGGGCGCGACCGGCGCAGGGACCGCAGCGACGGGCGGCATGACCGGCGCTGTCGGCACGGGTGCAGCGACCGGAGGCGGCGGCGCGGCGACCGGCACGGCAGCCGACGCCGGGGCGGCTGCCGCGGCCTGCTGTTCCGATGGCTGAGGCTCCGCCACCGGCGCGGTGGGTGGGGGGGCGTCGGCACGTGGCGCCTGGAGCACCTGCAGCGCGCCGCCGGGCTCCCGCGGCGTCAGCAGCGCGATCGGCGGCGGCGCCGCACCGGGTGCGACCGGCCGGCCGGCGACATCGCGGTCGCGCTCGGGCACGACCAGGACGACGGCCGAAGCCGACTCCCAGACCGAGCCGTCCGTGTTGCGCGCGCGCAGCGAGAGCTCGCGCCCGCCCGGCGACATCGGGCCGGACGGCACGAACACCCACTCGCCGCGATCATCGGCCTTCACGCGGCCGATCTCGCGCGGCCCGTCGAGGATGACGATCTCGGCGTGCGGCGCGGCCCGGCCGGCCATCACGGCATCGCCGCGCGCATTCACCCGAACGATGTCGAAGCTGGGCCGCGGCGGCGCGGTTGGTGCCGCCAGCGCGGGCGCCGCCTCCTGCGGGGCGGCTGGTGCGACCAGAGCGGCGACGGGCGCGGTCGGCGGCGCCTGCCCCGAGCCACGGGTCAGATCGGTGACAAGTCTCGCAAGGTCCCTGTCGCGTTCGCCGAGCGCCATCCACACGGCGCCGAGGATCGTCAGCAGGCCGAGAAGACCGACCACATACGGTCGCATGGTCTTCCGTCCGCCCTTTTTACTGTTGATACATCTGAATCTTTAGTCTCAGTGCCGCGTCGCCGCAATGCACGGCTGCGCTCAGGCGCGGCTCTCCTTGCTCTGGTCGGGTAACGGCAGCGCCAGCACCAGAAGCCCGAGCAGCGCTGCCGCGAGCACCGTCGCGGTCGGCCAGGCGAGCCCGGCGGCGACGGCCGTGCCGGTGATCCCGGCGGCGAGCGGCAGTGTGCCGGCATCGCCGATGCGCGCGTCCTCGCGCCCCGCGACGCCCAGGGCGACGCCCGAGGCGGCCGCCGCGACGCAGGCGGCGAGGCCGACGAACAAGGCGGGCGCGCCGGCCAGCGAGAGGCCCACGGCCAGCACGGCACCCGCGGCGGCGGCGCGCCAAGCCGGCAAGGCGCCGCGGTCGCGCCGCCACTGCGCGAGCGCGAGCGCGAACGCCGCCGCCACCGCGGGGGCAAGCAGGGCGACGCGCATCAGGTCGGCGGGACTGCGCGGCGCGCCCAACATCCACCACGACGCCGGCAGCGCGAGACCGACCAGCAGGGCCGCCCTGGCGCGGGCGCCAAGCTCTGCCGGTTGCAGCGCCAGCCCGACCAGCGCGGCCGCCAGCACCAGCCAGGGCAGACGCTCCGGCAACATCCGCGGCGTCACGATCATCACGCCGAACACGTCGAACAGCCCGGCAAGCAGGCCGAGCACGGCGGCGACACCCGCCATGGCCGGCGCGGGCCGCAGCAGCAGTGTCGCGACGAACGCGACCGCGAAGGCGAGTGCCGGCGACCGCCAGGGCCCGAGCAGGGCGATCGCCGCCTCGATCATCGCCGGCGCGCCCGCTCGCGCAGAGGTGCGCTCATCGCCGCCCCGCGCCGCGGCTATCGTCTCGCCGGGTGGACGGTGGAGGAAACAGCGGATGCGCGGGGAAGGCGATACGACCGTCGAGGCCAAGGTGTGGGACCTGCCGACCCGGCTGTTCCACTGGGCGCTGGCGCTGACACTGGTCGGCTCGTTCCTGACCGTGCGGGCGCACGATATGCGGCTGCATGCCCTGTGCGGCTACACCGCGCTGACACTGGTGCTGTTCCGCATCCTGTGGGGACTGTTCGGCAGCGAGAGCGCGCGCTTCGCGTCGTTCCTGCGCGGCCCCGGGGCTGCGGTCGCGCATCTCCGCGCCCTGCTCCGCCGCCACCCCGATCACGAGACCACCCACAACGCGCTCGGCGGCTGGGCCGTGCTGCTGATGCTCGCGCTGGTGCTGGCGCAGGCGGTGACCGGTCTGTTCGCCAACGACGACATCCTGTTTCGCGGCCCGCTGTTTCCGCTGGCCGGCAAGGAGCTGTCGGACCGGCTGACGACCTGGCACTACCGGATCTCGGATCTGCTGCTGGTCGTGGTGATCGTGCACGTGGTCGTGGTGCTCGCCTACCGTCTGGCCGGGTACCAGTTGATCGAGGCGATGGTGACCGGGGTCAAGCGTCTGCCCGCGGGCACGCGCGCCCCCCGGTTGGCCGGGCCTGTGCCGGCCGCGATCGCGCTGGCGATCGCCACCGGCACCGTCTGGACGGTCGTGAATTTGCTGGTCTAGGGCGGTGTTGACCCCCTTGGAAACCGCTCTGGGCATACCTTGCGAGCATCGTCATGCCCACGGCTGGGTCCGGCCGTGGGCGATCTGCTTTCGTGCCTCAACGCTGGGCGGCACGGTGCGGCCGATGGCAGGCCCCGCAGGCCCCGCCCGTGGCCTCGAAGGCGCGAGCGAGCGCGGCCTGGTCGCTGCCCTGGGCGGCGGCCAGCAGCGCCTGCGCCTGGGTCGCGAATGCGTCCGCCCTGCTTTCGAAGCCAGCCCGATCCGACCAGATGCTCGGGAGGGCGCGGGTCTGCGCACCCTGGTCGCTGCCGGGCGGGAACTGCCCCTTGATCCTGGGCGCGTGCTCGGCGATCGCGCGCGCCGGCGTCACCGCATCGGCGTTCGGCCGGCGCGCCTGCACCACGGCCTGGATGGCCTCCATGGTGTCGCGCAGCATCCGGAAGCCGGCCTGGCGTTCCTGGATCACCTGGGC
>CALKJX010000281.1 GCA_937995555.1 uncultured Elioraea sp. | reverse complement strand
CCGATCCGGCGTGAGCTCCAGCCGGTCGAAGCGCGCCGTGTAGCGCGCGACCGCCGCATCCCCCTCCGCGCGCACCGCGGCGAGGATGGCCGCCACCGCCTCGGCCACGCCGGGCACAGCCTGCTCACGGTCGGCGAGCAGGTCCGCGAACGCCGCCGCGAACCCGGGATCGGCGGTGGAGAGCCGGCGCGGTCCGTTCATCCGGCCGCGACCGCGGCGCGGAACCGGGCGATCCAGGCGCCGATCTGCTCGGGCCGCGTCTTCAGCGCGGTGCGGTTGACGATCAGCCGCGACGAGACGTCGGCGACGTGCTCGATCTCCACGAGCCCGTTCGCGCGCAGCGTCGAGCCGGTCTGGACGAGATCGAGGATCAGGCGGGAGAGGCCGAGTGAGGGGGCCAGCTCCATCGCGCCGGAAAGCTCGATCACCTCCGCCTGCACGCCGCGCGCGGCGAAGTGCCGGCGCGCGATGTTGGGATACTTGCTGGCGACCCGCACCTGGCTCCATCGGGACGGGTCGTCGGCGATGCCGTTCTCGCGTGGCGCGGCGATCGACAGGCGGCACAGCCCGAGCCGCAGGTCGAGCGGCGCGTAGAGCTCGGGATAGTCGAACTCCATCAGCACGTCCGAGCCGACCACGCCGATCGCCGCCGCGCCGAAGGCGACGAAGGTGGCGACGTCGAAGGGGCGCACGCGCACGACATCGAGCCCGCGCTCGTTGGTCGGGAAGCGCAGGCGGCGGCTGTCCTCGTCGAGATAGTCGGGCGCGGGGTCGAGGCCGGCGCGCTCCAGCAGAGGGGACAGCTCCTTCAGGATCCGGCCCTTCGGCAGGGCCAGCACCAGCGGGGCCTCGGGATCGCGCAGGCGGTGGGTCACGGCGGCGGGCAGGGGGAACGTCACGCCAGCGGTGGTAGCATCGCCACCGCACGCTGCGCCACCCCGTGCCGGACGGGGCTGCTATCGCGACAGCCGCATGCCCCCGACGACCGTCTCCGCGAGGGCCCTGCCCAGGCAGGCATGCAGCCGGTCGATCTCGCGCGGCCAGGCGGCGCGCGGGGCGCGTTCGACGTCCACCTGGCCGGTCTCGGCCCAATGGCGCATCAGGTCGTAGCGGCGGAACAGCATCCCGTTCGGCGCCGCCACGGCCACGGCCTGCATGGCCTCGCGGTACGGACCGAAGTTCATGGCCGCACGCCCGAAGCGGCTGAACTGCATGTCGATCAGCACAAGATCGGCCCTGGCCTCGGTCACCTTGACGAAGCCTGCCACCAGCGTGGCGGCGAACAGGTCGGGGTCCAGGCCGCGCACCGCATCCACGGTGCCGGTCTGCCAGATCACCAGATCGGGCTTCACCTCCGGCAGGGACTGCTCGAGCACCTTGAGCAGGTCGGGTGCGGTCAGGCCGCGACCGCCCCGGGGCGTGACCTCGACCGCGATGCCGGGCAGCAGGGCGCGCAGGGCCTCCTGGAGCCGCGCGGGATAGACGTTGTCCGGCGCCGGGGTGCCGCTGCCGGTGGTCGAGGCCGATCCGACCACGAGCACGGCAAGGCGCTGCTTCTGGGCGACGGCGCGGGTGGCGTGGGGGAAACTGTCGCTCGCCGCGGTCAGGTCGTGCGGCGCGGTGCAGCGTTCCGCCGCCGGCGCGGGCAGCGCGGCAGCGAACAGCAGGGCGAGGATCGCGGCCATCCTCATGACGTCCCTCGGGTATCAGGCGGCGAGGGCGTCGCCAAGGCCGGACGTTGCGCCGCGCCCTTGCCGTCGTACCAGGCCTGGGTCGCGGCGAGCGCCACCATCAGGGCGAGGCCGCCGGCGGCGATCGCGAACTGGGTGGGCAGCGAGGCGTCGAACTCCTGCATGATCAGGCGGCCGAGGAAGGACAGGAACACGCCGAGCGAGAACACCGCGAGCCCGTGCTGGCCCGTCAGCGTGAAGGGCTGCGCCGGCGGCGAGGTCAGCCAGGCCGCGCCGGGCCTGACGATGCGCGTGACGAGATGGGCCATCGAGAGGAAGTGCAGCAGCCGCACCGGGTGCAGCGACGACTTGTCGATCCGCGTGTAGATCGCGAAGGCCACCGGTTCGGGCAGCAGGGCATAGGCCGCCGGGATGCGCCAGACCGCGCTGATCGCGCCGCCGGCGAGCACGCCGGCGATCGAGAGCACGAGCAGCGTGCGGCGGTGGCGGAGCAGCCGCGCCCGCTCCGCGTCCGGCAGGCGCCCCATGGCGACGCCGATCATGAACAGGAACTGCCACGCGAGCGGGTTGAAGAACCAGTCGCCGGTGGCGGTCTTGAGCGTCGTGCCGGTCAGCCGGACCATGAGATAGAGGCCACCCGAGACGGCAATCAGCCGGCGCGGCCGGCGCAGCAGCGGCAGGAACAGGATCAGCAGCAGCAGGATGACGATGTAGAGCGGCAGGATGTCCATGAAGGCGGGCTGGAAGCGCAGTGTCAGCGCATCCAGCACCGCCTCGTAGGGTGTCTCGAGGAACGCCCCGACATTCTGCTCGTCCACATAGGCCGGATTGGCGAAGCGGTTGGCGCTCCACGACACCTGCGCGACGAAGGCGAGGAACATGAAGACGTGGACGATGTAGAGCTGCCAGATGCGCAGGCCGACCGCGACGGCCGCAAAGGCGAGCCCGTTGCGGTCGAGCGCGCGGCCATAGGCGAAGGCGGCCGAATAGCCGGCTAGGAAGATGAAGGTCTCGGTCGCGTCCGAAGGCCCGAGCACCTGGATCGTGGCGACCCAGAGCACGTGGTCGGCGATGTGGCCGATGAAGATGCAGTAGAGCGCGAAGCCGCGGAAGAAGTCGACGCGGATGTCGCGGTTCCGGCGGATCAGGTGGCGCATCACGCGCCCACCCCGCCCGCTTTCGACGCGCCGTCTGCTGGCGCGGTGACGCGCGGTGCCTGCTCGGTCAGCGCGATGCGGCGATGGAAGGGATGTCCGGCGACCGGGCGATGCGCGACCGTCACGACCGTTGCGTCCGGCAGCCGCGTCGCCAGCAGGCGCATCAGCTGCTCCTCGGTCGCCGCATCGAGGCCGCTGGTCGCCTCGTGCATGAGCAGCCAGCGCGGCCGGTGCAGCAGCGCGCGCGCGAAGCCGAGGCGCTGCTGGTCCTCCACGCCGAGCTCCTGGTCCCAGGCCGCGACCGTACCGAGCCGCGGCACGAGATGGGCAAGTCCGACGTCCACCATCGCCTGCGCGACCTCGCCCGGCGGAAAGCTCGCCGCCGCGCGGGGAGCGGTCACCAGCTCGGCGAGCGGCGCCTCGGCGAGATAGGGACGGTCGGACATGAAGAACGGCTGCGCGTCGTCGGGCAGTTCGATCCGGCCCGCGCCCCAGGGCGACATCCCGGCGATCGCCCGGAACAGGGCGGTGGCGGCCTGCGGCGTGGTCTCGATCAGCACGCGCTCGCCCGGCCGGATCTCGGCATCGAGATGCGCCACCAGCACCTCACCCGTCGGCGAGACCAGGCTCAGATCGCGGAACGCGAGGCC
>CALKJX010000280.1 GCA_937995555.1 uncultured Elioraea sp. | reverse complement strand
TGGCCTGGTACTTCGCCCTCGCTGCCGAGCCACCCGTCTGGGCGGGCCTGGTCGCGCTGGCCTTCGGGCTCGGCACGATCGCGCTCGCCCGCCGGGCCCCGCTCGCGCTGCCGGTCGCCATGGCCGCCCTGGCGGTCGCCGTCGGCTTGGCCGCCGCGCAGCTCCGCACCGTGGCAATGCCGCCGGCGCTGCATGAGCTGCCGCTGCGCGCCGTGCTCGCCGAGGGCACGGTGGTCGCGGTGGACGTGCTCCCCGAGGGCCGGCGGATCCGGCTTGCGGCCGTGCGTCTCGTCCCGGACGGTCCGGCGCTGACGCGCGACCTGCGCCTTCGTCTCGTCCCGGGTGATACCTCGGCGCTCGCCCCTGGCGATCGGGTGCGGCTGCGCGGCCTGGTCCGCCCCCCGGCCGCGCCAGCGGCACCCGGTGCCTTCGATTTCCAACGTGTGGCCTTTTTCGATCGCCTTGGGGGCGCTGGGTTCGCGCTCGGGCCGGTCGAGGTGCTCGCGCGCGCGGCTCCGTCCTCCACCGGCCAGCGACTGGCCGCACTCCGCCAGAGCGTGGTCGCGCGCACGCTCGCCGCCGTGCCCGGCACCGAGGGCGCGGTCGCGGCGGCGCTGCTGACGGGACAGCGCGGCGCGATCCCCCCCGACGAGCTCGCGCGTATCCGCGACTCGGGGCTCGCGCATCTGCTGGCCGTGTCCGGGCTGCATGTCGGCATCGTCTCGGCGCTCGGGTTCCTGCTGGTGCGGCTCGCACTCGGCCTCTGGCCCTGGGCGCTGCTCAACCTGCATGTGAAGAAGATTGCTGCGGTGGCTGGAATCATTGGAGGTCTCAGCTACATGCTGCTGACCGGCAGCCAGGTGCCGATGCAACGCGCGATCGCCATGGCGGCGCTGTTCGCGCTCGCGGTCGTGCTGGACCGCAGCGGCGTTGGGCTGCGCGCGCTGGCACTCGCGGCCTGCGTGGTGCTGGTGATCCAGCCCGAGGCGCTGCTCGGCCCCTCGTTCCAGATGAGCTTCGCCGCGGTGCTGGCGCTGATCGCGGCCTGGGAAGCCGTGCGCGGCACTTGGCTGTCGCCGCGCGGACACCGCACGCTGCTGCTGCGGGCGGGCTGCGGGGTGTTGGCGCTCGCCTTCTCCTCACTCGTCGCCTCGGCCGCGACCGCGCCCTTCGCGGCGTTCCACTTCCAGCGCGTGCAGGTCTACGGCATCGCCGCCAATGCGCTTGCCGTGCCGCTGGCCTCGGCCTGGGTGATGCCGTGGGGGATGGCGGCATTGGCACTGATGCCGTTCGGGCTGGAGGGGCTGGCGCTGCGGCCGATGGCTCTTGGGATCAGCGGGATCCTGGCAGTGGCGCGCGAGGTGGCATCGTGGCCCGGGGCCGCGCTGCGCCTGCCGGCCATGCCCGGCTGGGGCGTGGCCGCCTGCGGGCTCGGACTCTGCTGGCTGTGCCTCTGGCGCACACGGCTGCGGCTGCTCGGCGTGCTGCCGCTCGCGCTGGGGCTTGCCTCGCCGTGGCTGACCCGCCCTCCCGATATCCTCGTGTCCCCCGATGCGCGGCTGGTCGCGATTCGCGCCGAGGGCGCGTTGCACGCGCAGAGCCTGCCGGCGGCGAGCCGGTTCGTGCGCGGCATCTGGGAGGAACGCTCGGGTGGGCTCGCTTTCGTGCCCCTGCCCGAGACCGGGCGGCCGGCCGCGTCGATCGACTGCACGCCGGGCGCCTGCGTGATCGGAGAGTCGGCGGTGCTGCTGCGGGGCGATCCCCCGGCGCGCTGGTGCGGCCGCGTCGCGGTGGTGATCTCCGCCGAGCCGGTGCGGGGCCGCTGCACCGGCTCGACGGTGGTCGACCGGTTCTCGGTCTGGCGCGACGGCGCGCACGCGGTGTGGCTGGGCGACCCGCCGGTCGTGCTGTCGGACCGGGCGTGGCGCGGCGACCGGCCCTGGGTGGCGCCGGTGCCGCGCACACGGGCCAGGCGCGAGGCCGACGTCCTGCCGCCGGCGGCGCTGGACCAGTAACGCTTTCTCAAGGAGCACAGGCGCATGGTGCGATCGGACAAGACCGATGCCCCCGATCGCCGACACCGACCCCGGCTGGTACCGCGCCCAGAAGCGGCTTCTGGACGAGGTCGAGCACGGCGTGCGCGAGGCCAACCGCGCGGTGATCGGCCAGCGCGTTCCCGAGCTCACCCGCGACGCGTTCCTGCGGCTTGCCACCGTGGTCGCACGGCTGCGCGCCGAATACCTCGCGGCGGCGCTCTCTCTGGGCAAGGACACGCGCGGCGCCGTCAGCGCCGAGGAGATCGCGCGGCTCGCCAAGCTCCGCAGCGCCTATGACGAGACGCGGATGGCGTTCGAGGCGCTCGAGCGCGCGCTCAGCCGCGGCTATGTCGACATCGCCGATCCGCGGCTCAGCCGCACGCCGTTCTGAGGCCGGCTACTCGCCGGCGAGCCGCATCGCGGGAAGCGGGCTCGCAAGGCGCATTAGCGCCGCGACATCGCGCGCCGTGGCCAGCCCCAACACCGCCTCCGCCAGCGCGGCCGCCCGCTCCCGGCCCATCACGCGGTCGACCAGCCCGTGGAACTTCGCCAGAAGCTCCTGATCCGTCAGGAAATTATCTGGCTCGCCCTTGGGCACCACGACCTTGCGCGAGACCTCGCCCGCATGGGTCCGCACCGTCACCTTGCCCGACATGTTGGCGGGGAACTCCGCCTCGATCTCGGGGTCCTGCACGCAGCGGACCTTCCGCGCGAGCGCGCGCACGGCCGCGTCGTCGAGCAGCCGGTAGCTGTCCCAGCCCATCGCACCCGTGGCGAGGGCGGCCGCGACCACGAACGGGCCGCTGAACTGCCCGTCCACCACGTTCTTCGGCTCGATCTTCTGTTCGTGCGGCGCGCCGATCAGCAGCATGCCCTTGGCCGGCAGGCCGACCGTGACCGACTCGATCGCCTCCGCCGTGAGCCCATGCTCGGCGCGCAGCGCGATCGCCGCGTCGATCGCGGCATGGCCGTAGCGGCAGGACGGGTAGGGCTTCACGGCGGTGTGCATGGTCTCGAACACCGTGCCGAGCTGGTCGAGCACGCGCTCCGGCGTGGGCGAGGGAGCATAGGCGCGCAGGAAGCCGTGCCGCCCCTCGATGGCCTCGGCCGCGCCGCGGAACCCCTCGCGCGCGAGCATCGCCGCGGCGAGCCCCGACATCGCCGACCAGCCGACCTGGAACCGCTTGGTCCAGGCCCCGTTGGCGAGGAACTGCAGGCTGCCGGCGGCCTGGCTGAGCGCGATGCCGAACGCGTCGGCGAGCGCGGCTGCATCGAGCCCGAACACCCGACCCGCGGCGGCGGCCGCACCGAAGGCGCCACAGGTGGCGGTCGGGTGGTAGCCGCGGTCGTAGTGGTCGCCCGCGGGCAGGGCGAGGGCGAGGCGGCAGGTCACCTCGTAGCCGGCGACGATCGCGGCGAGCGTGTCGGCGCCCGTCGCACCGGTCAGTTCGGCGGCGGCGAGCGCGGCCGGGATCACCGGCGCGCCGGGATGCAGGCTGCCGGCGGCGTGGGTGTCGTCGAAGTCGAGCGAGTGGCCGAGCGCGCCGTTCAGGAGTGCGGCACCTGCCGGGGTGTAGCGCGTCGGATCGCCGAACACCGTCGCCTCGCCGCCGCAGAGGCCGAGCGCACGGGCGCCCGCGATCAGCGCCGGCGTGCTTTCCGCGTCGTGGCGCGCGCGCACCATGTTGCCGACCAGGTCGAGCGTCAGCGCGGCCGCGCGCCGCAGCAACGGCTCGGGCAGCGACGAGGGGGTGAGTCCCGCGCACCACGCGGAAAGCTCGGTTGTCACTGCGGCCATGGCCGTTCCCTCCCGCCGGATTTCATATCCTTCCCACTCTAGAAGCGGATGCCCGGCCGGGCCAGGGAGGCAGGCGCCATAGCGCCATGCGCGGTTGACCCCGCACGGGCACGGCGCCTAGCGTCGCTCGGACAACGAGAACCAGGGAGGAGCGCATGCGCCGTCGCGCCGTGCTGGGAACGACCCTGTTGTCGGTGCTCGCGCCCTGGGCATCCGCCCGCGCGCAGGCTTGGCCGAGCAAGCCCTTGCGCCTGGTGGTGGGCTATGCACCCGGCGGCACCACCGATATCCTCGCCCGCCTGGTCGCGCCGCATCTTGCGGCCGCGCTCGGCCAGCCCGTGGTGGTCGAGAACCGTCCGGGTGCGGGCGGCAATGTCGGCACGGCCACGGTCGCGCGCGCCGATCCGGACGGGTACTCGCTGGTGATGGGGACCGGCGGCACGCTCACCATCAATCCGGCGGTCTACGCGCAGATGCCGTTCGATCCGCAGAAGGATCTCGCGCCGGTCTCGCTGATCGCGACAGTGCAGAACGTGATGGTGGTGAATGCTGACCTGCCCGTGCGCAGCGTCGCCGAGTTCATCGCCTACGCGAAGCAGCGACCGGGGCAGGTGTTCTTCGCCTCCTCCGGCGTCGGCTCGGCCTCGCATGTCGCGGGCGAGCTGCTGAACATCCTCGCGGGTGTCCAGATGGTGCATGTGCCCTATCGCGGCAGCGCGCCCGCGCTTGCAGACCTCGTCGCCGGGCACGGCGTTCAGGTGACGCTGGACAATCTGCCCGCCTTCATCGGCGCGATCCAGGATGGGCGGCTGCGCGCGCTCGCCGTGACGGGGACGAACCGCTCGCCGGTGCTGCCCGACGTACCGACCATGCACGAGGCCGGGGTGCGCGACTTCGAGGTCACGACGGTGTTCGGTCTGCTCACGACCGGGGGCACGCCGGCCGGGATCGTCGCCCGGCTGCATCGGGAGACGGTCGCCGCGGTGCGCCGGCCGGAGATCACGCAGCGAATCAAGGATCTCGGCGCCGAGCCGGTGGCGAGCACGCCGGAGGAGTTCGCCGCCGTGATCGCGCGCGACATCGCCAAGTGGCGCGACGTCGTGCGCCGGGCCGCCATCCAGCCGATCTGACCGCTGCACGTCGGGATGTGATCGCGGCTGCGTTGAGCCGCTCGCCGGATGGTGGCAGACAGAAGGGGTGATCGCGACTCGACCCACCCGCCGCGCCGTGATCGCCGGGCTCGCCACCGTCGCCGCGACCCGCGCCGAGGCGGCGCTGCCGTTCGACCGCTGACTCGCCGAGCTGCGTGCCGAGGCGCTGCGCTCGGGCATCAGTCAGGGTACGGTGCGCACGGCGCTGACCGGGATCGGGCCGATCCCGCGCGTGATCGAGCTCGACCGGCGCCAGCCCGAGCGGCGGCTCACCTGGGCCGAGTACCGCGACCGCGTGGTCGCCGAGCCGCGCATCGGCAACGGCCGGCGCGCCTTCGCCGACAACCGGCTGCTGCTCGACGCGGTGCAGCAGCGTTTCGGTGTCGCCGGCCGCACGGTCACGGCGATCTGGGGCATCGAGACCAACTACGGTGCGACCACGGGGGGTTTCCCGGTGATCCAGTCGCTCGCCACGCTGGCGCATGACGGGCGGCGCGCGGCGTTCTTCCGCGGCGAACTGATCAGCGCGCTGCGGATCCTCGACCAGGGCCACATCGCGCTCGCGCGCATGACCGGCTCCTGGGCCGGGGCGATGGGCCAGCCGCAGTTCATGCCCGGCTCGTTCCTCGCCTATGCGGTGGACTTCAACGGCGACGGGCGGCGCGACATCTGGGACAGCCGCGAGGACGCGCTCGGCTCGATCGGCAACTATCTCGCGCGGGCGAACTGGCGTGCGGGCGAGCCCTGGGGCTTCGAGGTGCGGCTGCCGCCGGGCTTCGACATC
>CALKJX010000279.1 GCA_937995555.1 uncultured Elioraea sp. | reverse complement strand
AGCGGCACCAGCAGGCTCAGCGTGGACCAGCCGACGACCGCGCGCGTGCCCCAGATCGGGGTGAGGAACATGTGCACGAGGCGAAGCGAGCCGCCGGCGAGTCCCGGCATGGCCGCGAGCCAGAAGAGCTGCCCGGTGGTGAGCTGGAACCCCACCGCCGGCAGGCGCACCACTAGCGCCGAGACCACGAACCAGGTGATGAATGCCATGATCAGGCTGGCCGTCGTGATCACCAGAGTCCGCCAGGCGAGGCGCTTGCCGGTCTGTTCCCAGAACGTCTCGTTCTCGGGCTCCCACCGGGTGAGCCAAGTACCGCCTGCGGACGGCGCCGTGGGGGCGCCTGATTGGGTGGCCATTGCGGCCTCCTTGCTTTGCGATGTCATCGGTCAGGCGCGGGTCGGCTCGGTCGCGCGCGGGGGCTGCTGCGCGCGCAGCCGCTCCAGTTCCGCGTGCAGCTGCTCGAGTTCGGGCAGATCCTTTGGTCCGGCGAGCGCCGGGAACTTCTGCCGTTCCATCAGCCGGATCGCGCCGTGCATCCAGATCAGCGACACGGAGACGATCAGGAACAGCAGCATGAAGCAGGAGGTCCAGACGCCGATCAGGTCGTTCATGGCACCGAACACGATCGGAAGGATGAAACCACCGAGGCCGCCGATCAGCCCGACCACCCCGCCCACGCTGCCGACATGGTTCGGGTAGTAGACCGGGATATGCTTGTAGACCGCCGCCTTCCCGAGGCTCATGAAGAAGCCGAGCGCGAAGATCAGCACGGTGAACGGGACGAAGCCGATCGCGAGGGTGAACTCGATCGGTCCCTCGATGCCGTACACCGTATAGGTGGTCGCCGGATAGCTGAGGAAGAAGGTGCAGATCACCGAACCGGTGAAGGTCCAGTACATCACCGCCCGCGCGCCGTACTTGTCGGAGAGCGTGCCACCCAGGATGCGGAAGATCGAACCGGGCACCGAGTAGGCCGCACCGAGCAGGCCGGCTGTGACGATATCGAGCCCGTAGACCCCCACCGCATACCGCGGCAACCAGAGCGCCAGGGCCACGAAACCGCCGAAGACAAAGAAGTAGTAGAGGCTGAAGCGCCAAACCTGCTGCTTCTTGAGTGGCTCCAGCATGGCCGAGATCGGCTCGGGCTTGATCCCGGCGGCCCTGCGCGCAGCGAGCTGCGGGTCGTCCTTGGTCGAGAACCAGAACACCACCGCCATCACCAGAAGGCCGAGTGCCCAGAGCTGCGCCACCGCCTTCCAGCCGTAGGCCACCATCACCACGGGGGCGAGGAACTTGGTCACTGCCGCGCCCACGTTGCCGGCACCGAAGATGCCGAGCGCAGTGCCCTGCTTTTCCTTGGGGAACCACTTCGAGACATAGGCGATGCCGACCGCGAAGGAGCCACCGGCGATGCCGACGCCGAGGGCGGCGATCAGGAATGTCGTGTAGTCGTATGCGAAGGTGAGCAGGAACGTGGCGATCGCGGCGGAGACCATCACGCCGACATAGACGATGCGCCCGCCATACTGGTCGGTCCAGATGCCGAGGATAAGGCGGATCAAGCTGCCGGTGAGGATCGGCGTGCCGACCAGCAGGCCGAACTGCGTATCGTTCAGATTCAAATCGCGTTTGATCTGCACGCCGATGATCGAGAAGATCGTCCAGACGGCGAAACAGACCGTGAAGGCGATTGTGCTCATCCACATCGCCGTTTGGGCGTCACGCGGTTGCACCTGACTGTTCGTTTGGATCATCGCTCCAGCTCCGCTCCCGCCGGCATCGGGGCCGCGGGTGCGTGCAGGCTGGCGCTGGCGTCCCGGGCATCCCTTGCGTTAGGTCAAGGGCAGGCATGGGGCGCGCAGTTTTTTTCCTGCTGCACCGCACCCATCAAGTTCATGGTTGACGGAAATCAAGTAGTGGTCCGTTGAGGAGGGGCGATGCCGCAGAGCAGCACGCTGGCACTGGTTCGCGAGACTGAACTCGCCCATCGAGTCGGCGAGCCCGTGATGATGCGCCTCTTGAACGGCAGTTTGGTACAGATCCTGCCGCCACGCGCAGTACTGTTCGAGGAGGGCGCGGAGCCCGAGTTCGTGCACCTCGTGCTGTCCGGCCGGGTGGGGCTGGTGGCGTCCGGCGGGACGACACAGGAGGCGGTGATCGAGATCTTCGGTGCGGGATCGTTGCTGGTAGTGCCGGCGGTGATCCTGTCCTTGCCGTATCTGGTATCGGGCGTCGTCCTGGCAGAGTCGCGCCTCCTGCTGATCCGGGCCGACCTGTTCCGTCAGATCCTCAACGACGAGCCAACGCTCGCCCGGGCGGTGGTGGACATGCAGGCGCAGCACTGGCGTCTCCTCATCGAACAGATCAAGGACCTCAAGCTCAGGGATGCACCGCAGCGTTTGGCCCAGTGGTTGCTGCGCGAACTGGAAGGACAGGTAGGGGATCTGATCCAGATCAACGAGCCGAAACGCGTGGTCGCGCGCCGGCTGGGCATGAGCCCGGAGAGCTTCTCACGGGCGATCGCCGCACTCGAAGAAGGCGGGGTGATCCGCGTTGATCGTCGGTCGATCACCGTGATGCGGCGCAGCGCCCTGGAGCGTGCGGCCGGCCTGCTCAGCGCCTAGGCTGAGGGCCCGTTCGCTTGCCTGGAGCGAGGCGAGCAAGGGCACGCTGTTGTGGGGCTGCGGCGGCGCCGAACCGGCCCATCCTCGTCACGTCTGCCCACACCGGCCCCGATCGGCACCGCGTAGCCAACCCTTTCCGCCGTCCCACGATACCGCGCGGTCACTGAACACCGGGTGCGCAGCGGGCCCCTTGCTGCGGCTCGTCGAGGAGCCCTTGAGCCATCGCCGCAACGTGAAGCTCCAGGTCGCCAGAGGCGGCCAAAGGACATCCACCGTCCTGGCGTTCACCGGCGGCTGGACAACCAGCCCAATGCCGTTGCGCCCGATCGCGCGCGCCGGTGGCTCTCAAGAACACTCTGCCTGCGTCGTCCTATCGCAGCCCGTCGCGCCCTTCGATCTCGTTCACCGTCAGCCCACCGATCCGCGGCAACGGCCGGCCGCTGTCGGTGACCACGACCGCGACGACGATCTCGTCACGTCGCGGCGCGTCCGGGATGCGCACCTCCATCGCGTCGAAGTGGCTGCGCACATAGGCCGCGTCCTTGTGGCCGAGCGGCACGTCGATCGGCGTCCCCATGCCACCCCGCTTCTTGGCCGACGGGATCAGCGCCGCACCCTTCTCCAGCACCGCGCGCACCGGTCCGCCCAGCTTCGGGTGCAGGATCGCGGCAGCGTGTTCGAGCTCGCCGTCCTCGCCGACGATCGCGGCCTTGCCATAGCTGTGCGCCGCCCCTCCCGGAATGCCCAGCGCCGTCACGGCACGTTCGGCAAGCAGCCGCCCGAGCATCGCGCCCACCTCGACGAGCTCGGTGAGATCCTCGACATGCCGCCCGGCGAAGGGATTGCCGATCACTGCCACGGCCGCCGCCTTGCGCGTCGGCGGCGCAACCGCCTGGTCGCCCTCGCGGTGCGTCTCCTCGACGATGACGGTGAGCTTGCGGATCAGCGCGTCGGACATCAGCGGCTCCCGGTTCAGGCGGCGATCGCGACGGGCGCGGGGCCGCACACCGCGCGGGCCCCGCCGAGATGCAGGATGGCCGCGCGGATCAGCCCGCGCGAGCGGAAACGCTCTGCCTCGGCAAGCCCGGCGGCGAGCGCGTGACGGATCTCGTTCGGCTTGAGCGCGCCGAGCCCGACCGTGACGAGCCGGTCGCCCAGGTCGCTGTCGGGATCGAGCGACGAGGCTGGCACGCGCTCGACCGCCTTGTGGCCCGGAAGATCCACGGCGTTGGCGATCAGCGTCGCCGCGACGTCCGCCGTCGCGGCGTCGGCGGCGAGCACGGTCACCGAGTCGGCGATGCCGAGGCTGAACGAACGCCCGCCCTGGCGCTTGGTGGCGCGGCCCGAGGTGGCGATGCCGCCGATCGGGTCCTCGGCGGTGATCATCGCGACGGCGTCGAGCCCTGGCGCCGCGAGATCCGTCACGACGCCGCAGCGGAACGACTGGTCCGGCTCCAGGTGCAGCGCGATGTCGCCGCCGTCATTGACGAAGGCGCGCGTGAGCCGCCGCCCGTCGCGCAGCGCGGCGAGCAGATGATCGGCCACCGCGCCGGCCACGGCGGCCATCGGCGTGACGAAGCGATCGGTGAAGGGCGAGGCGGCCTCGTGCATACGCCGCGCCACCAGCCCGCGCGGCCGCTCGGCCGGCAACGGGCGGCGCAGCAGGGGCAACTCGCGGCAGAGCTCCGGCAGCACGCCACGGAACACCGCGGCGGCCTGGGCGTAGGCGCGCCTCACCTCGGTCCGGTCACCCCACGCGCGCAGCACCACGTCGATCGGGCCGTGGTTCAGATGCAGCCGCCCGTCGGGCAGCATCGCCGCGGAGGCGCTCATGCGGTGCGGTCAAGCGGCCAGGGCTGCGCGGGGTCCCAGGGTATGGCCTTCAGGCGGGCCTCGTCACGCAGCGACGCGAGCGGACGGACACGGTCCATGTGTCCTCCCATCGCCGCATAATCGGCGAGCGGGAGGGTGAATTCGATCGGCGCCACCAGCGCCGGGGTCGGCACGTAACCGAAACTGCCATCGGGCATGGCCAGCACATCCGTCATGTAGGTGATTCCGCCACCGGGCCAGACATAGACCGGCGCGCCGCCAGAGGTCACGCGCGTCGTCTCGCGGCGCACCGAGCGTGTGAGCCGCACCGGGTTGTCGGTGACGCCGGCGCGCAAGCTGCCGCCTGCGCCCGCCATGAACAGCACCGAGACCAGGGCCGGTTCGCAGTTCTCGCCGATCCGCTCCACCACCGCGGCGATCTCCGGCGGCATCGGCGCGGAGCGGGGCGTCAGCGCCTCGTCGAGCACGAACCAGGCTGCGTGCTCGCCGGTGGTGGAGACCATCAGCAGCCGCAGCCCCGGCCACGCCACCTTGGAATCGATCTTCTCGATGATCGCCAGCGGATCCGTGATGTCGGTACCGCCCCAGCCCGTGCCGGGATTGGCGACCTGGAAGTAGCGCCCCGGCGTGGAGCGGCGGCCGCGCACCCGGATGCCGGAGGGGCGCATGTCGAGGAAGCGACCGGCTTGGTGCTCGGTCAGCACGCCGGTGATGTGATCGTCCACCACGATCACCTCATCGGCGTGGCCGAACCACTGGCGCGCGAAGATGCCGATCGCGGCCGAGCCGCAGCCCACGCGCATGCGCTCCTCGCGCACGCCGTCAATGATCGGTGCCGCGCCTGCCTGCACCGTGACGCGCGCACCGCCGTCGATCGCGAGCTCGACCGCCCCCTTGTTGGCGAGCGCGAGCAGGGTCTCGCAGGTGACGACGCCCTCCTTCTTCGATCCGCCGGTGAGATGACGCACGCCGCCCAGGCTCAGCATCTGGCTGCCGTATTCGGCCGTGGTGACATGCCCGACCTGCTCGCCATTGACGCGCACCGGCGCGCATTCGGGGCCGAGGAAACGGTCGGTGTCGATCTTCAGCTTCAGTCCGCAATAGCTGAAGATCCCCTCGGTGACGACGGTCACCATGTCGACGCCATCGATCTCGGAGGCAACGATGAAGGGAGCCGGCTTGTAGTCGGGATAGGTGGTGCCGGCGCCGATGCCGGTGACGAAGGCGGTGGCGCCCGAGAGCAGTGAGCCGTCCCAGTCCGCGCCCAGGAAGGGGATCACGCCGTCCTTGCCGGCGCGCGCGGCGATCACGAACGGGTCGAGCCGTGCGAGGCGGCCCTCGACATTGCCGTAGCGGTCGCAGGCCCCCGTGCGGCCCGGGCGGATGCGGCACAGCACCGGGCAGGCATCGCAGGTGACGATGCCCGCTTCTCGATCCTTGACGTGGGCGAGCGCCTCGGCATCGGGTGCGTCGGTCGACTGCTTCGTCTCGGTCATGCGGATTTGGCCAGGATCGCCGCCCGCACGCGATCGGGGGTTGCCGGAACACGGGTGAGGCGCACGCCCGCCGCGTGGTCGATCGCGCCGAGGATCGCGGGCGCGGTCGCGATCAGCGCCGGCTCGCCCACGCCCTTGGCGCCGTAGGGGCCGATCGGCTCGGGGTCTTCGATCAGGATGGTTTCGATGGGCGGGATGTCACCGATGGTCGGGATCAGGTAGTCGTGCAGGTTCTCGTTCCGACCCGGGAAAAACTCCTCCATGAGCGCCAACCCGAGCCCCTGGGCGATGCCGCCATGGATCTGTCCCTCCACCTGGGTGGGGTTGACCGCGCGGCCGACATCGTGCGCCGCGATGATGCGGGTCACGCGCACCGTGCCCAGATCCACATCCACTTCGACCGCGGCGAGCTGTGCGGCGAAGCCGTAGGTGGCGTAGGGCACGCCGCGGCCGTCCGCATCCAGCGCCGTGGTCGGCGGATCGAACCGGCCGAGCCCGACCACCACGTCGCCGTTCGCGTCGGGGGCGAGGCGCGCGAGATCCGGGCGAACGACCCGCCCACCGTCGTGGATCGTCAGATCGGGCGCGATGGTCGCATCCGGCCCGGCGTTGACGAGCGCGAGCAGCTTCCGCCGCAGATCCTCACCGGCGAGCCGTGCGGCATTGCCGGAGACGAAGGTCTGACGCGAGGCCGAGGTCTTGCCGGCATCGCGCGTGCGGTCGGTGTCGCCATGCACCAGCCGCACCGCATCAGCCGGCACGCCGAGCGCGTCCGCGGCGATCTGCACCATGATCGTGTTCGATCCCTGGCCGATATCCACCGCGCCCGAGTAGAGCGTGATCGTGCCGTCGGCGGCGATGCCCATGGTCATCTCGGAGGGGTTGGACATCGAGGTGTTGCCGATGCCGTACCACATGCAGGCGACGCCGACGCCCCGGCGCAGCGGTCCGCGTGCCGCGCGATTGAACGCCGCCGCCTCCGCACGCAGCGCTTGCCAGCGCGGCCGCAGCGCATCGAGGCAGGCGAGGAGGCCCACCGAGTGATCCAGCACCTGGCCGGTCGCCGTGGCATCGCCCTTGCGGAGTGCGTTCAGCGCGCGGAACTCCAGCCGGTCGATCCCGGCGCGGTCGGCCAGCGCGTCCATCAGCGCCTCATGCGCGATCGCGGCCTGCGGCACGCCGAAGCCGCGGAAGGCGCCGGCCGGCGTGTCGGTGGTATGGATCGCGGCACTCGTCGCGCGTACGTTTGGTACCCGGTACGGACCCATTGCATGCACCGGCACGCGGTTCGCCACCGTCGGCCCCCAGGAGGCGTAGGCGCCGGTGTTGAAGTCGCCGTGGAACCGGTAGGCGACCAGCCGGCCCGCAGCGTCGCACGCAGCCTCGGCACTGATGCGCGCGGGATGGCGCTTGGTGGTCGAGGCCATGCTCTCGGGGCGGGTGTAGACGCAGCGCACCGGCCGGCCAAGCGTCCACGCCGCGACGGCGATCATCGGCTGGAGCGAGAGATCGAGCTTGCCGCCGAAGCCGCCGCCCGTGGCGGTCGGGATCACCCGCACCTGCCCGGGCGCGATGCCCAGGATCAGCGCGATCTCGTCCCTGTCCATGTACGGCGTCTGGGTGCAGGCGACGATCTCGATCCGGTCGCCCAGGCGCTGTGCATACCCCGCCTCGGGCTCGATGTAGGCGTGCTCGACAAAGCCGGTCTCGACGGTGGTCGCGGCGCGGAGCGTGGCGTCCGCGAGCGCGGCCTCCGCATCCCCGGCGATTAGGCGGCCGCGGCACAGCACGTTGCCCGGCGCATGCTCGTGCAGATCCGGCGCGCCGCCGGCGAGCGCGGCATCGAAGGTGACGGGCGGCAGCGGCTCCCAGGTGATCGGCACATCCTCGTCGCGGATCGCGGCGATCGTCTCAGCGTCGCCCACGAGCGCGCAGACCGCCTCGCCGCGCATGCGCGCGATGCCTTCGGCGAAGACTGGCTGGTCCTTGCCGGTCGGATAGATGCCGAAGCGATTCGCGCCGGGAACGTCACGCGCCGTCAGCACCGCGACCAGCCCCGGAAAGCGCGTGTGCAACGATGCCAGTTCGCCAATGCGGAACCTCGCGTGGGCGTGCGGGTTGCGCACCGCGCGGAGCGTCAGCCAGGCCGAGTCCGGCAACGCATCCGCACCGAAGCGATCGGCGCCGGTCACCTTCGGCACGCCGTCGGTCTTGGGCAGACGCGCGCCCACGGCGCGCCCGGCGGGCGGCGCCACGTCCACCGGGACGTCGTCGCGCCCCACCGACAGCACCGCCTCGACGATCTTGCGGTAGCCGGTGCAGCGGCAGAGCACGCCGCCAAGCCCGTCCAGCACCTCCGCCTCGGACGGGTGCGGATTGCGCGCGAGCAGATCGGCGGCTGCCATCAGCATCCCAGGCGTGCAGATGCCGCACTGGGCCGCGCCGTGGTCGAGGAACGCCCGTTGCAACGGCGCGAGCCGCCCGCCGCGCGTGAGCCCCTCCACGGTCTCGACCGCGCGACCGTCGGCCTGCGCCACCGGCACAAGGCATGCGCAGACCTGCCGCCCGTCCAGCAGCACCGTGCAGGCGCCGCAGTCGCCGGCGTTGCAGCCGATCTTCGTGCCGGTGAGCCCGAGCGTGTCGCGCAGCACATCTGCGAGCCGCGTCTCGGGCGCGACATGCGCCTCGATGTCGCGGCCGTTGACGCGGAACGCATGGCGCGTCGCCGGCGACCTCATGCCGCAAGTCCTGCCAGCGCGCGCCGCACCAGGGTGAGCGCGGCGTCGCGGCGATAGGCCGCGGTGCCGCGCACGTCGTCGATCGGCGCGAGCGGAGCGAGATCGGCGGGCTCGACCAGCGCCGGATCGGGCCGTTCCCCCACCAGCCGCGCCTCGAGGGCGGGGAGCCGCACCGGCACCGGGCTGCACGCGCCCACTGCCACGCGCGCCGCGGCGATGCGTCCCGCCCGGTCGAAGATCGCGACGGCGGCGACCATGACGATGCTGATGACGAGGTAGCGCCGTGCCCCGAGCTTCACAAAGGTGGCGCGCGCAGGCCCGGGCGGGCGCCGCACACGGATCGCGGTGACCAGTTCGTCCGCACGGCGGGCGGTGCGGCGGTTGCCGAGCACGAAGGCGCCGACGGGCAGGGTGCGCGCCCCGGCCGCGCTCGCGAGCTCGACCTCGGCGTCGAGGGCGAGCCAGTTCGGCGTGCCGTCGGCGGCCGGGCTCGCGTTGCACAAGTTGCCGCCCAGCGTGCCGGCGTTCTGGATCTGCACGCCGCCGACCTCGCGCGCGGCAGCCTTCAGCCCGTCGAACAGCGGCGGCAGGCGCGCCTCGATCACGTCGGTCCAGGTGGTCGCGGCGCCGAAGCGCCAGCCGGTCTCGTCCTCGGCGATGCCGCGCAAGACAGGGATGGCGGTGAGGTCGAGCAGATCCTCGTCGGGGCTGACCCCGACCCGTGCCGGGTAGTGGTCGGTGCCGCCCGCCAGCGGGACGCGCGGCGCCGCCGACATGGCGGCCAGCGCCTCGGCCAGGCTCGCCGGACGCAGATAGCGTCCCATTCGCTCTCCCTTGCTGCCGCTCCCGCGGCCGAGATCATTCGTATGCATACGATCTCCCTGCAGCGGTCCCGTTGTCAATCGGCGTGTGTCGTGGACGGGGGCGGGGCTTCCGGCGCCGACGACCTCTCCGTAAGGTGCGTCGCGGCGGAGCACCGACGGAGGGAACATGGAGCGCATCGGCTTCATCGGCCTCGGCAACATGGGGGCGCCGATGGCGCGCAACCTGCTGCGGGCCGGGCACGAGCTGCGCGTGTTCGACGTGTTCCTCGATCGCACCGGCCGGCTGGTCGCCGAAGGCGCGACCGCGGCCGAGACGCCGGCCGGGGTGGCCGAGGGCGCGGAGGCGATCGTCACCATGCTGCCGGCCGGACGCGAGGTGCGCGCCGTCTACGGGGGCCAGGGCGGGCTGATCGAGACGGCGGCCCCCGGCACGCTGCTGATCGACTGCTCGACGATCGATGTCGCGACCGCGCGCGAGGTCGCGGCGCTGGCGCATGAGGGGGGGCTGGCGATGATCGACGCGCCGGTCTCGGGCGGGGTCGGCGGTGCCGAGGCCGCGACGCTTACCTTCATGGTCGGCGGGCCCGAGGCCGAGGTGGAGCGCGCGCGGCCGATCCTTGCGGCGATGGGCAAGGCGGTGATCCGCGCCGGCGAGGCGGGCGCAGGGCAGGCGGCGAAGATCTGCAACAACATGATCCTCGGCATCTCGA
>CALKJX010000278.1 GCA_937995555.1 uncultured Elioraea sp. | reverse complement strand
CTGCGGCAGCAGCAGCAGCACGGCGCCACAGGCGCGCACGGCCTCGGGCGGGGCGAGCGTGCCCAGCCGCTCGCCGAAGGCGCGGTTGCCGATCTGGTCGTGGTTCTGCGCGAAGGCGATGAAGGCCGTGGGTGGCAGGTGCGCGCTCGGCTCGCCGCGCGCATGGCCGCGATAGGGCATCACCTCGCCCTGGAACGCGAAGCCTTCGGCGAGAGCCCGCGCGAGCTTCGCCGTGTCGCCGAGGTAGTCGGCGTAATAGCCCTCGCCCTCGCCGGTCGCGGCGACGTGCAGCACATGGTGCACGTCGTCGTTCCACTGCGCGGTGTAGGCCAGGGGCGCACCGTCGGCGCGCCGGTCCAGGCGATGCGCGTGGTTCGCCTCGTTCTCCAGAACCAGATGGATGTGGCGATCGGGCAAGGCCGCGCGGACACGCCCGGCGAGCGCGTCGAGGATGTGCGTGGCGCTGTCGTCGCGGATCGCGTGCACCGCGTCCAGCCTGAGCCCGTCGAGATGGAACTCGGTGAGCCAGTAGAGCGCGTTCTCGATGAAGAACGCGCGCACGGGGCCGCTCTCCGGCCCGTCGAAGTTGATCGCCGCGCCCCAGGGTGTCGCGTGACGATCGGTGAAGAACGAGGGCGCGAGCGCGTGCAGGTAGTTCCCGTCGGGACCGAAATGGTTGTAGACGACGTCGAGCAGCACCATCAGCCCGCGGGCATGCGCCGCCTCTATCAGCGCCTTGAAGTCCTCGGGCCGGCCATAGGCGGCATCGGGCGCGAAGGGAAGCACGCCGTCATAGCCCCAGTTGCGCCGACCGGGGAACTCCGCGACCGGCATGACCTGCAGCGCGGTGACGCCGAGGGCGGCCAGATGGTCGAGCCGTTCGATGGCGGAGCGGAACGTGCCGGCCGGCGTGAAGGTGCCGACATGCAGCTCGTACAGCACCGCCTCGTGCCAGGGGCGGCCGCGCCAGGCGCCGTCGCGCCAGGGATGGGCCCGCGGGTCGATCACCTCGCTCGGGCCGTGCACGCCCGCCGGCTGATGCCGTGACGCCGGATCAGGCACATGCAGCCCGGCCGGCAGGACGAAGCGGTAGCGGCTGCCGGCGCGCGCCATACGGGTGACCAGCGTGTGCCAGCCGCCCTCCTCGCGCGCGAGCGGCAGCGGCGCCGCCGCGCCATCGAGCGCGAGCGCGATCGTCGCGTGATCCGGCGCCCAGACGCGGAACCGCACCGCACCGTCCTCGAGGATCTGCGCGCCGAACGGCATTGCGTGGACGCGGGACACGGTATAGGCCTCCCGCGGCGACATCGTGCTCCTTTCTGCGCCAGGGTGCCGGCACGGCGCAACGCCCGCGCGCCGATCCGTGATGATGCCAAGCTCCGTGTCGCCTCATATCGTCCCGGGAGAGCGTGACGCCCATGTCGACTCCGCTGCGCCGATCACGTATCCGCGAAGGTCTGCCGCACCCGCTCGGCGCGACCTGGGACGGGCTTGGCGTCAATTTCGCGCTCTTCTCGGCGAACGCGACCAGGGTGGAGCTCTGCCTGTTCGACGAGGCGGGTGGGCAGGAGATCGAGCGCATCCCGCTGCCCGAATACACCGACGAGGTGTGGCACGGCTACCTGCCGGATGCCCGGCCCGGCACGCTCTACGGATATCGCGTGCACGGCCCCTACGCGCCGGAGGAGGGGCATCGGTTCAATGCGCACAAGCTTCTGCTTGATCCCTATGCCAAGGGCCTGACCGGCCAGTTGACTTGGCACGACGCCGTGTTCGGCTACGTCGTCGGCAAGGGCGATGACAGTTTCGACGACCGCGACAGCGCGCCCTGGATGCCGCGCTGCCGGGTGGTCGATCCGGCCTTCACCTGGGGGCGCGAGCGCAGCCCCGCGGTGCCGTGGGACCGCACGGTGATCTACGAGACGCATGTGCGCGGCTTCACGATGCGGCATCCCTCGGTGCCGGAGCGGCTGCGCGGCACCTATGCCGGCCTAGTGACGCCCGAGGTGCTGGCGTATCTGCGCTGGCTCGGCATCACCGCGGTCGAACTCATGCCGGTGCACGCCTATGCGCAGGACCAGCACCTGCTCGACAAGGGTCTTTCGAACTACTGGGGCTACAACACGCTGAACTTCTTCTCGCCCGAACTCCGCTACTCCGCCACCGGCAGTCTCTCCGAGTTCAAGGAGATGGTCGCACGGCTGCACGACGCCGGCATCGAGGTCATCCTAGACGTCGTCTACAATCATACCGCGGAGGGCAACGAACTCGGGCCAACCCTCTCGTTCAAGGGAATCGACAACGCGAGCTACTACCGGCTGCTGCCGGAGGCGCCGCGCCACTACATCAACGACACCGGCACCGGCAACACGCTCAATCTCGCCCATCCGCGCGTGCTGCAGATGGTCACCGACAGCCTGCGCTACTGGGTGCAGGAGATGCGCGTCGACGGGTTCCGCTTCGATCTCGCGACGATCCTCGGCCGCGAGCCCCATGGCTTCGACGAGGGCGGCGGATTCCTGGATTCCTGCCGCCAGGACCCGGTGCTGTCCTCGGTGAAGCTGATCGCCGAGCCGTGGGATCTCGGCCCCGGCGGCTATCAGGTCGGCGGCTTCCCGCCGGGCTGGGCCGAGTGGAACGACCGGTTCCGCGACACCGTCCGCGCGTTCTGGAAGGGCGACGAGGGCCAGATCGCCGATCTCGCCTGCCGGCTCACCGCGTCCGCCGACCGGTTCAACCGCCGCGGCCGCAAGCCCTGGGCGAGCGTCAACTTCGTCGCCGCGCATGACGGCTTCACGCTGCACGACGTCGTCTCCTACAACGACAAGCACAACGAGGCGAACGGCGAGGCGAACCGCGACGGTCACGCGCACAATCTCTCCTGGAACCACGGCCACGAGGGCCCGACCGACGATCCCGCGATCGTCGCGCTGCGCGAGCGGCAGAAGCGCAACATGCTGGCGACGTTGCTGCTCGCCCAGGGCACGCCGATGCTGCTCGCCGGCGACGAGTTCGGCCGTACGCAGCGCGGCAACAACAACGCCTATTGCCAGGACAACGAGCTCTCCTGGGTGGACTGGCAGGGCATCACGCCGGACGGCGCCGCACTCGCCGCGTTCACCCGCAAGCTGATCGCGCTGCGCCAGCATTTCCCGGTGCTGCGGCGCAACCGCTTCCTGACCGGCGCGTTCGACGAGGAACTCGGCGTGAAGGACGTCACCTGGCTGACGCCGGCCGGACAGGAGAAGGCGCGCGAGCACTGGGAGGATCCGCATGCGCGCTGCATCGGCATGGTGCTGGACGGCCGCGCCCAGGCGACCGGAATCCATCGCCCGGCCGGCGACGCGACCATGCTGCTGATCCTGAATGCGCATCACGATGTCGTGGAGTTCGCGCTGCCCGAGCCGGCCGCCGGCAGGCACTGGATGCTGCTGCTCGACACCAGCCACCCGACGCTCGACGAGCCCGAAACCTTCGGCGTCGGCCATCCCTATCCGGTGCCCGGCCGGTCGCTGCTCCTGTTCGTTCTGCGGCCGGACAACGGCGGCGGCGCAATCATGAACGCCGCGCGTGCCGCCCTGCTCGCCGGCACGAGCGCGCCGCCATTGCCAGGGCCGGCATCCGGCGCTAGCCCTCCCGCCGGCATGGCGCCCGCCGCGGCGCCCGAGCCGCCTCCACGCGGCCCGCGCCGTCGCCGTCCTCGCCTGACCGTTCAGCCGGAGCCTCCTGAATGACCGATCTGTTCAGCCCCCTCGTCCTGCGCGGGGTGACCTTCCGCAACCGCATCGGCGTCTCGCCGATGTGCCAGTACTCCTGCTCGGATGACGGCAAGCCGACCGACTGGCACCTCGCGCATCTGGTCTCGCGGGCGGTCTCGGGCGTCTCGCTAGTGATCGCGGAGGCCTCGGCGGTGACGCCGGAGGGGCGGATCACGCCGCGCGATCTCGGCATCTGGGGGGACGAGCATATCCGCCCGCATGCGCGGCTGGCCGGTGCGATCGCCGCGGTCGGCGCGGTGCCGGCGATCCAGCTCGCCCATGCCGGGCGCAAGGCCAGCCGCCGCCCGCCCTGGGAGACGGGTGCGGCCGAGCCGGGCTGGCAGACGCTTGGGCCGAGCGCGGTCGCCTTCGAGGGCTTCGCCACGCCGCGCGCGATGACCGAGGAGGATATCGCGGCGACGATCGCCGCCTTCGTCGCCGCGGCGCGCCGGTCGGTGCAGGCCGGGTATCGCCTGATCGAACTGCACGGCGCGCATGGCTACCTGATGCACAGCTTCCTCTCGCCGCTGTCGAACCGGCGCAACGACCGCTGGGGCGGGGATTTCGAGGGCCGCACGCGCTTCGTCTGCGAGACCGCGCGCGCGGTGCGGGCGGCGATCCCGGAGGACATGCCGCTGGTCGTGCGCATCTCGCACACCGACTGGGTCGAGGGCGGCTGGACGACCGCGGAGAGCGTCGAGCTCGCGCGCCGGCTGAAGGCGCTCGGCGTCGATGCGATCGATGTGAGTTCGGGCGGCCTCTCCGCGGCGCAGAAGGTTCCGCTCGGCCCGGGGTATCAGGTGCCGGGCGCGGCGGCGGTGCGCAGCGGCGCCGGCATTCCCGTTCTGGCGGTCGGCCTGATCACCGAGCCCGAGCAGGCGCAGGCGATCATCACCGAGGGCAAGGCGGACATGGTGCTGCTCGCGCGCGGCTTCCTGCGCGAGCCCTACTGGGCGATGAAGGCGGCGGTGGCGCTGGGCCGCACGGATGCGCTGGCGATCCCGCCGCAATACGAGCGCGGCTGGTCGAGCCTCGGCGCGATGGCGATGGACCGCGCGGTCGGCGAACCGCTGCCGGCACTCTAGCCGCCGGTCAGGCGAGCGCGAACAGCCGCCCCCAGGGGGGCGCGGCCGGCGCCGTGTCGCGGCCGATCAGCCTGAGCGCGTGCCAGAGCGGCAGGGTCGTGGCGTCGAGCACCGGCAGGCCGTGCCGGCGCTCAGCCTCCGCCGCCACCAGCGCGCCCGCATAGTTGGTGCACCAGGTCAACACGGCGTCCGGGGCGGCGCGCGCGACCGTCTCGATCTGGGCGAGGATGCGTTCAGCCGGCACGGAGGCGTAGGAGAGGTTGTCGGTCAGCCCGAGATGGCTCTCCGCGATGACCGCGATTCCCTCCTCCGCCATGCGCGCGACGATGCGCTGCTGATGGGCTGCCGCGTACGGCGTCACCAGGGCGATGCGCCGGGTGCCGAGTCTCGCCACCGCCTCCAGCAGGGCGAGGCTGGAGGTCGTCGCCGTGATTCCCGTCGCGTCCTCGATCCGGCGCTTCAGGTCGGCGTCATGCCCGAAGCCGATCGAGCCGCCCTTCGAGCCGTTCCACAGGATCACGTCCGGCTTCGCGTGCGACAGCAGCCGCGCGGCGGTCAGCATGCCGTCGAGGTCGTAGCTGTCCGGGAACGGGTCACGCTCGCCGACCACGGCGATCCGCGAGAAGTGGGCCGAGACGGTGGGGAAACGGTCGAGCAGCCGCGCGGTGATCCGCTCCACCACCAGATTGCCAGACGGCGTGATCACGCCGAGCGCATGCTCGAACCCCAGTGCATCCATCGTCAGAACCCCGCCGCGCGTGGAAGGAAAAGCACAAGCTCCGGCACCAGCATGCAGATCAGCAGCAGACTGTACATTATCGCAACGAACGGCCAGACATGGCGCGCGAGCTCGCCGACGGGCATGCGGGCGAGGCCGCAGACGACGAAGAGCACCACGCCCACCGGCGGCGTGAGCATGCCGATCACCAGATTGAACACGAACAGGAAACCGAAGTGGAGTGGATCGATCCCGTAGGCGAGCGCGATCGGATGGAGCAGCGGCACCAGCATGATATAGGCCGCATTGCTCTCCAGCACGCAGCCCACCACGACCAGCGTGACGGCGACCAGCAGGTTGAAGACGAGTGGACTGTCCGTCAGCGCGCGCAGCCATGAGGCGAGCTGCTGCGGGAACAGGTCGATCGTCATCATGTAGGTGACAGCGGAAGCGAACGCGATCATCGCGCCGACCACCGCCGTCGTGATGACCGTCGCGCCGATCGCCTCGGGCAGGTCGGCGAGCTTCAGCTGGCGCGTGACGAGGAATCCCACCGCGAGTGCGTAGACCACCGCGACCGCCGAACCCTCGGTCGCGGTGAACGCACCGCCGACGATGCCGCCGATTACCACCACCGGCATCATCACGACCAGGAAGGACCGCTTCAGCTCGTGCGCGATCCTGCGCCACGAGAATGCCTCGCCCGTGACCGGCAGGCCGCGCAGGCGTGCGAACACCGAGCAGAGGACCAGCATCAGCACGACCAGGATCAGTCCCGGAACGACCCCGGAGAGGAAGAGCCCACCGACCGACACCGACGAGCCCGCCATGAAGGCGTAGACGATCATCGCCCCGGAGGGCGGGATCAGCGGTCCGAGATTGGCCGAGGCCGCGATCACCGCGGCCGAGAAGCCGGTGCCGTAGTGGCGTTCGAGCGGCTTCAGCATGGTCGCGCCGAGGGCGGAGGCGTCGGCGACCGCGGCCCCGGAGACGGTCGAGAGGCCCATGCCGGCCAGCACCGTCACATGCGCGAGCCCGCCGCGCACCCGCCCGATCGCGGCGTTGGCGAGGTCGATCAGCCGTTCCATGATGCCCGCGCGCATCATCAGCTCGCCGGCGAGCACGAAGAACGGGATCGACATCAGGGGGAACGCGTTCACCGCGTTCATCATGCGCGTGGGCAGCATGGCGAGATCGAAGCCGCTCTCGATCACGCCCGCGACGGCGCCGAAGCCGAGTGCCCAGGCGAGCGGCACGCCCGCAAGGGCCGCGCCGAAGAACACCAGCATCACGGTGAGGCTCATCGCGGCGTCCGCATGACCGCCTGCGACGCGAAGAACACGGCGCAGAACGCGCTGCCGACCACCACCGGCACGAGGAACCAGCCGGCGGAGAGGTCAAGCGAGATCATCCGCTCGTCCCACTGGTCGAGCGCGATCAGCGCGCCCTCCCACGCGACGACGGCGGAGAGTGCGGCGCAGGCGAGCGCGATCGCCGCGCCAAGGGCGGATCGCAAGCCGCTCGGGATCGCATCCAGGAACAGGCGAATCGCGATGTGGCCGCGCGCGCGCACGGCCACCGCCACGCCCAGGAAGACCGACCAGACGAAGGCGAGCCGGCCGATCTCGTCGGCCCAGCCGAAGGAGCGGTTGAAGCCGTAGCGCGCCACCACCTGCGCGAACACCACGGCCACCATGATCGCGACGATCCCGACCAGCGCGGCGCGCAGCGCGCGGTCGGCCACCTCCAGCACCGCCTTCACCGTCGCCGGCTCAGGCGGCAGCGCGCGCCACCTCGGCTTGGACCCGGTCGATCAGGTTGGCGCCGAGCCGGCCCTTGATCTGATCCACCACACCGGCCGACAGCGCGCGCATCCTCGCCAGTTCGGCCTGCGGCAGCGGCTCGTACAGCATGCCCTTCGCCTGGAGATCGGCCAGCGCCTCCATGTCGGCCGCGGCGGCCGCCGTTCGCTGCGCCCGGATCGCATTGCCCATCGCCGTGCGGATCGCCTGCTGGAACTCACCGGGCAGACGCTCGAAACTGCGCCGATGCGCCACGATCGAGATGAAGTCGAAGAAGTGGCCGGTGTTGGTGAGATGCCGTTGCACCTCGAAGTAGCGGCTCGCGCGGATGATCGCGTACGGGTTCTCCTGCCCGTCCACCACGCCCTGCTGCAAGGCCGAGTAGAGCTCGCGGATGTCCATCGCGACCGGATTGGCGCCGATCGCGCGAAAGGTCGCGAGATGGGTCTCGTTCGGCTGCATGCGGATCTTGAGCCCACGCAGGTCGTCCACCGTGCGTATCGGCTTGTTGCCGGTGGTGACGTGACGGAAGCCGAGCTCCATGTAGCCGAGCGAGAGGAAGCCCTTGTCGGCCATGCGCTGGTCGAGCAGCTCGCCGATCGGGCCGTCCACCACCCGGAACGCGACCTCGCGGCTCGGGAACTGGAACGGCAGGCTGATCGCCTCGAGCTCGGGCACCGTGCGGCTCAGGAACGCCATCCCGACCCAGGTCATCAGCAGCGTGCCCTGGCGCACGTTCGAGACGTTCTCGCCCGCGCCACCGAGCTGCATGGCCGGGAAGGTATCGACCACGAGCCGGCCGCCGGTCAGCGTCTCGACTTCCGCCTTGAACCCCTCGATCGCGACCGAGGAGGAGTGCTCGGTCGCGAAGTTGCCGGCGATGCGCACGCGCGTGGTCTGACCGAACGCGCGGTCCGCGGGCCAGAGAGCGGGAAGGGCGAGGGTGGAGCCCAGCGCGAGCCGGCGGGTGATGGGCATGGGAGCCTCCTTCAGTGCAGCCTGGGAACCATGCCAGCACAGGGCATGCCATTTGCCGAGTCCGTTGCGTTGACGGATGCCGCCGCGGCCGGTGCTCAGAGTCGTGGCAGGGCGCTGCCTACGGGATCGGCGTCAGCAGGCGAGACGGGCGAACATCAGCTCGTGCTTGTTGTGCGAGACGTGCCGCAGCCATGCGCCGGGGATCGCGCCGAAGGCCTCGGCGGCTGCGTGGTCGGTCTCGCCCTGGAACTTGAGCGTGCAGACGATGTTGCGCGCGGCCTCCGCCGCGATCCAGGCGCGTACCAGGCGCAGCAGCCGCGCGGGATAGGCGATCACGTCGCTGAACAGCCAGTCGGCGGCTCCGTGCTCGCGCCGCCAAGCGGCGGGATCGAGGCCGAAGGCGCTGGCACGGCGCGCGCCGACACCCGGCAGGGCGGCGACGGCCGGGTCGAGCGGCGCCTTGTCCACCGCGACCACGCGCGCGCCGAGCTCAGCCAGCGCCCAGGTCCAGCCGCCGGGGGCGGCGCCGAGATCGAGGCAGACCTCTCCTGGCGCGGGCCAGCGCCGCAGCAGGCAGAGCGTCTCCCACAGCTTCAGGTAGGCGCGGCTGGGCGGGCCCGTGCGGTCCTCGACGAACCGGGCCTCGCCGTTCGGGAAGGGCGACGTGCAGTCGGGCGAGGCAAGCAGCGTCGTCGGGTCGAGCAGCGTCCAGGATCCGAGCGGGGCGGTGGGGGCGGGGGCGGGGAAGGCGATCGGCTTCGCCGAAACATGCGGCAGGCGCGCGGCGATCAGCGTGGCGCGGCGGTGGTGCAGCGGCGCGTAGGCGGCCCAGTTGCGCTGGACCGCGCGCAGTCGCGCGGCCGCGTCGGCGATCGAGGCGATCGTCTCGACGCGCGGGGTGCGCCAGGTGTTGAGGGCCCACGCCGCCGTCACCGGCGGGTCGGGGCTGAGGGCGAGGCGCGCGTGCCAGGCGGCGACGGTCACACCGCGTCGGGCGAGTTCCTCGGCAAGCGGGCGCTCGAACCCTTCTGCGGCGAGATAGCCGGCGGCGATCGGCGAATGGCTCATGCGCGGCGCGTGAGCGCGGCGGCGAACAGCGCCAGCCAGCCGCCGATCAGCAGGCTGCCGCCCAAGGGCGCCACCGGCCCGAGCGAGACGCCGGCGAGCGCGCGCAGCAGCACCGCGCCGCAGAACAGCACGGTGCCGGCCAGGAACGCCAATCCGGCGAGCCGCACCGCCGCGCCGACCCGGCGCGCCAGCAGCGCGGCGATGGCTAGCAGGGCGAGGGCGTGCATCGCCAGGATCGCGAGCGCGCTGTCCAGCATCGCCAGTTCGGCCGGGCCGAGCTGCGGTGCGAACACATGCGCACGCGCGGCACCGAGCGCGACGGCGCTGCCGCCAGCCAAGGCAGCGAACCCGATCAGCAGACGCTCCATGCCCTTCCCCTCGATCCATGCTGCGTTGCGTGCGCGCCGGATTGATGGACTGAACGGTTCAGTTCATCATCACAAATCATGACGGATGACACGCATATCGTGGATGCGCCGGCCGCGCAGCTTGCCGCCCCGCAGCGCAAGCGCCGCCAGGTGGTGGAGGCGGCGGCCCGGCTGTTCATGGCGCAGGGCTATGGCGCGACCAGCATGGAGGCGATCGCGCGCGAGGCGGGGGTCTCCAAGGCGACGCTCTACGCGTATTTCCCCGGCAAGGATGCCCTGTTCGCCGCGATCGTCGGCGAGGCGTGCGCGCGCGAGGCGGAGGCTCGGCCGTGCTGCCCGGGTGCGGACGAGGCCGATCTGGCGGGCACGCTGGTCGCGCTCGGCGAGGGATACCTGTCGTTCCTTCTCCGCAAGGAGGTGCTGGCGATCGAGCGCGTGGTGATGGCCGAGGGGCCGCGGTTTCCCGAGCTCGGCCGTGCGTTCTATGAGAGCGGGCCGCGGCGGATGATCGCTTGGCTGGCCGGCTGGTTCTCGGCCTTGCAGGAGCGGGGTGCGCTGCGGGCGGGCGATCCGGAGCTTGCGGCGGAGCAGTTCCTCTCGCTGCTCAGGAGCACGGCGTTCCTGCGCCACATGTTGCGTCTGCCGCCGGTGCCGGATGCGGCCGAGGTTGCGCGCATCGCGGCGGCGGCGGCGGACACGTTCCTGCGCGCCTGGGGTTCGCCAGCGCGGTGACGCCGGACCATTTCGCCGCGGCGCTGCTGCTGGACGAGCAGGGCCGCTATCTGATGCAGATCCGCGACGATGTGCCCCACATCCTGCATCCGGGCGCGCTCGGCCTGTTCGGCGGCGCGATCGAGGCCGGCGAGGATGCGGATGCGGCGATGCGGCGTGAGCTCGATGAGGAGATCGGGCTCGTTCCGCACGATCTCGCGTACTGGCGCACGCTGTGGGTGCCGCTGCGGCGCGCGGGTGGCGCGCTGCGCAGCGGGCGTGTGGAGGTGTTCGTCGGCGCGGTCGCGGCCCGGTGCGTGCCGGACCTCGACCAGCGGGAGGGGGCGGGGCGCGTACTGATCGGCCCGCGGTCGTTATTGCTGGAGCGGAAGGTGGCGCCCTCAGCGCGCCTCGCGGTGGGGCTGCATGCGCAGGCGGCGATCGCGGCCGATGCGGCGGAGCCTGTCACCGAGCGTTGGACGGCGCGGGTCTGAGGGTGCCCGCGTGGCCGGATAGGAGGAGGGGCCTTCCGGCCGTCTCCCCCATCGCTCGCCGCCCTGACCGGCGCTCAGCCCTCCCTGGGCGTGAACGCCAGCGCGACACCGTTCATGCAGTAGCGCAGCCCCGTCGGCGCCGGCCCGTCGGGGAAGACATGCCCCAGATGCCCGCCGCAGGTCGCGCAATGCACCTCGGTTCGGCGCATGAAGAAGCTGCGGTCCTCGCGCGTCGCCACCGCGCCCTCGATCGGACGGAAGAACGACGGCCAGCCCGTGCCGGAGTCGAACTTCGCCTCCGAGGCGAACAGCGGCGTGCCGCAACCGGCGCAGGCGAACAC
>CALKJX010000277.1 GCA_937995555.1 uncultured Elioraea sp. | reverse complement strand
CAGGTCGAGCCGGGCGGCGGGCAGGAAGCGCAGGCCCTGCGCCTTCGCCGCGACATGCGCGCGCACCAGCCCGGCGACCGAGTTGCGGTCGGTGATCGCGAGCGCGGCAAGCCCCAGCGCGCGCGCCGTCAGTACCAACTCGTCGGCGTGGCTCGCGCCTTCGAGGAAGGAGAAGTTCGAGAGCGCCTGAAGTTCGGCATAGGCGACGGTCATGGCGCCGAGCCTACAGGAGTTCGCTGTAGGGCAGGAACGCGACCTGATCGCCGGGAGCGACGCCGGTCGCCGCCTCGTCGAGCTCGACCAGCCCGTCGGTCCAGACCAGCGAGGAGAGCACCCCGGCGCCCTCGCGCGGGAAGTTGCGCGCCTCGACCGCGCCGCCCTCGCCCGGCATCAGGCTCGCGCGCACATACTCGCGCCGCCCGGCTTTCTTGCGGTAGCGGAACGCGGCGCGCACGGGGAAGCGCAGCGGCGGCACCGCCGTCCCGCCCGCGAGCAGCAATACGAGCGGGCGGACCACGTGCACGAAGGTCACCACCACCGCGACCGGATTGCCCGGCAGCCCGGCGAAGGCCGTGCCGCCCACCTGGCCGAGGGCCACGGGCCGGCCCGGCTTGATCGCGAGCCGCCAGAAGAACAGCGAGCCGGCCGCTTCGACCGCCGCCTTCACATGATCCTCCTCGCCGGTCGAGACGCCGCCGGAGGTCAGCAGCAGGTCGTGCTTGGGCGCAGCCGCGGCGAGGGCGGACGCCACGGCCTCGGCGCGGTCGGGCAGGATGCCGAGATCAGTCACCGCGCAGCCGAGCCGCGTGAGCGCGGCGTGCAGGGTGAAGCGGTTGCTGTCGTAGACCTTGAGCGGCGGCAGGGCCGTGCCGGGTGCGGCGAGTTCGTCGCCCGTGGAGAACAGCGCGACGCGCAGCCGCGCCCGCACGGCGATCGTGTCGCACCCGAGGGCCGCCGCCATGCCGACATCCTGCGGCCGCAGCAGACGCCCGGCCGGCAGCGCGACCGTGCCCCGCGGCACGTCCTCGCCCGCGTCGCGCGCATTCGCTCCGCGCTTGAGCCCGGCGCGCAGCCGCACGCGCCCGTCGGGCAGCTCCTCGGCATCCTCCTGCATCATCACCGTGTCCGCGCCCTCGGGCATGGGCGCGCCGGTGAAGATGCGGACCGCCTCGCCCGGACGGATCGGGCGCCCGAGCGCCCCGCCCGCCGGCACGCGCGCGCCCACGGGCAGGATCGTGTCGGCGTCGGGTGCCAGGTCGGCGTGGCGGACGGCATAGCCGTCCACGGCGCTGTTGGCGAAAGGCGGCAGATCGACCGCGGCGACCACGTCCTCGGCGAGGATGCGCCCGGCCGCCTCACGCAGCGTCACGCGCTCCATGCCGGTCACAGGGCTGAGCCGTGCGCGCAGCTCGGCCAACGCCTCGTCCACCGGCATGAGCGCGCCGCCGAACGCGAAGCAGTCGTCCGAGAGCTGTGCCATGCGCTCAGCCCACGGCGGGCGGGCGCCCGGCGACCCCGACCGCGCGAACCACGAACCCCGCGATCGCGTCGATCTCGTCGAGCCCGAACTGCGGCAGCGCGCATCCTGGCACCGCGCCATCCGAGGCCAGGGCAAGGATCTGCGGATCCTCCGGGAACAGCGGCGTCTTGCCGGTGGCCGCGCGCCAGACCTCGATCTTGGGATGCGGGTTGCGCTTGAACCCCTCCACCAGCACGAGATCGACGGGGCTCATGCGCGCGAGCAGCTCGGGCAGCGCCGGCTCGGGCACGCCGCGCAGCTCGTGCATCAGCGCCCAGCGATTGGCCGAGCCGATCAGCACCTCGGTCGCGCCGGCGCGGCGATGCTCGTAGCTGTCCTTGCCCGGTCGATCGACGTCGAACCCGTGATGCGCGTGCTTCACGGTCGAGACGCTGAGCCCGCGCGCGACCAGCGCCGGGATCAGCCGCACGAGCAGCGTGGTCTTGCCCGAGCCCGACCAGCCGGTGATGCCGAAGACCTTCATGCGCACAGTCTACGGCCGGCGGATGCGCTCCGCCGGCCGGTTCCGTCCTCGCGCGCGCGGCTCAGTCGGCGCCGACGCTGCGCGCCCCCGAGGGTGCCGCGGCGTCGCGTCCGCCGCTCATCATCTCGTCGACCCAGAGGCTGTGGTGCTCCTTGGCCCAGTTGAGATCGACCCGGCCCGACCCCATCGCCGCGAACGCCCCCTCCATGCCGAGCGAGCCGATGTAGATGTGGGCGAGGATGATCGCGATCAGCACCAGCGCGATCATCCCGTGCAGCTGGATCGCGAGCTGCATGCCGTGGATGTCGGTGGCCCAGAACTGGAACGGGAACATCATGATGTAGCCGGTGACGGCGATTGCCGCCCCGCCCAGCACCACCGACCAGAAGATGATCTTCTGCCCGGCGTTGAACTTCCTGGCCGGCGGATGCGCGCTGCCGACGAGCCCGCCGCCCTGCGCGAACCATTGCGCATCGACGCGCGAGGGCAGGTTGTCCTTGATCCAGATCACCAGCATCAGCGCGATGCCGAGGGTGAACGGGAAGGACAGGAAGTTGTGGGCGATCTTGCCGAGTTCCGACCAGGCGGTGAAGGCGTCGGGGCCCAGGATCGGCAGCAGGAGCTCGCGCCCGAAGGTGATGTTGAGCCCGGTGATGCCGAGCACGATGAAGGTCGAGGCGGTGAGCCAGTGCGCGAAGCGCTCGAGCCCGTTGAAGCGCTGGATCGTCCGCCCCGACGGCCCGGCCGAGATGCGGATCGTGCCGCGCACCAGGTAGAAGATCACCAGCACGGCCAGCATGCCGCCGATGGCGATGCCGCCGATCCACTTCATGGTGGAACGCCAGAAGGTCTGGAAGTCGCGCCCCGCCGGCTGGATCAGCATGGCAGCGCGCTGGTCAGGGATGGTCACCCGCCCGCGCACGTCGCCCTGGAGGTAGTTGAACAACATCTGCTCGCTGGCGGCCGGCGGCGCGGCCGGCGCCTGCGCCAGCGCCTCGGGCGCGGTCGCCGGGGCGGCGGCGAGGCCGATGCCCAGCCCCAGCACGATCGCGACGAGCGCCGCCTGCAGCCGGGTGGTGATGCCCTTCATCCGGTGATCCTCCCGCGGAAGAGGCCGGCGGCGGGGTCCCATCCCGCCGTCGGCACATATCAACTCAGCCTGCCACCATGTCCTTGTAGGCCGTGCGCCAGCCCCAGGCACCCGAGCCGTAGCCGCGCGTCGTGACACGCTCGGCGTAGATCTGGGCAATGATGTCGCCGTCACCGGCGAGCAGCGCCTTGGTCGAGCACATCTCGGCGCAGAGCGGCAGCTTTCCCTCGGCGAGGCGGTTCGAGCCGTACTTGGCGTACTCGGCCGGTGTGCTGTCGGCCTCGGGGCCGCCGGCACAGTAGGTGCACTTGTCCATCTTGCCGCGGCTGCCGAAGTTGCCGAGGCGCGGATACTGCGGCGCGCCGAACGGGCAGGCGTAGAAGCAGTAGCCGCAGCCGATGCACAGATCCTTCGAGTGCAGGACCACCCCGTCGGCGGTGGTGTAGAAGCAGTCGACCGGGCAGACCGCCGCGCAGGGCGCATCCGTGCAGTGCATGCACGCCATGGAGATCGAGCGCTCGCCCGGCTTGCCGTCATTGATGGTGACGACGCGCCGGCGATTGATGCCCCAGGGCACCTCGTGCTCGTTCTTGCAGGCGGTGACGCAGGCGTTGCACTCGATGCAACGGTCGGCGTCGCAGAGGAACTTCATGCGGGCCATGACGATCTCTCCTCCCTAGCCCTTCACGCCGCCCGGATCTGGCACAGCGTGCACTTGGTCTCCTGCATCGAGGTGACCGGGTCGTAGCCGTAGCTGGTGACGGTGTTGACGCTCTCGCCGAGCACGATCGGGTCGGTGCCCTGCGGATACTTTCCGCGCTGATCCTTCTGCATGAACCAGCCGGCGAAGTGGAACGGCATCCATGCGACGCCGCGGCCCACGCGCTCGGTCACCAGCGCCTTCACGCGCACGAACTTGTCGCGCGGCATCTCCGGGCCCTGGACCAGCACCCAGGCGCCATCGACGATGTTGCGCGCGGCCGCGTCGGCAGGATTGATCTCGATGAACATGTCCTGCTGCAGCTCGGCGAGCCACTTGTTCGACCGCGTCTCCTCGCCGCCGCCCTCGTACTCGACGAGCCGACCCGAGGTGAGCACGATCGGGAAGTCGCGCGGGATGTTCCGCTCGATCGCCTGCTTCTGCACCGTATGGCCGATGTTCGGCACGCGATGGGCGACGAAGTTGTCGCGCGTTGGATACTTCGCGACCAGATCGGGCCTGGGCGTGTAGATCGGCTCGCGGTGCACCGGGATCGGATCGGGCAGGTTCCAGGCATTCGCCCTTGCCTTGCCGTTGCCGAACGGGATGCAGCCGTGCTCGAGCGCGACGCGCTGGATGCCGCCCGAAAGGTCGGTCGCCCAGGACACGTTGTCGGGGTTGTTGCCGCCGATCCTGAGGATCGTGTCGAGCTCGGCCTGGGTGAGATCGGCATCCCAGCCCAGGCGCTTCAGCACGCCGTAGGTGAACTGCGGATACCCGTCCCGGATCTCCGAGCCCTTCGAGTAGGAGCCCTCGGCGAGCAGGGTCTCGCCGTTGCGCTCGACGCCGAAGCGGGCGCGGAACGTGCCGCCGCCGTCCTTGACGTGCAGGTTGGTGTTGTAGAGCTGGTGCGTGCCGGGATGGCGGAACTCAGGCTTGCCCCAGCACGGCCAGGGCAGGCCGTAGTAGTCGCCGCGCACCTCCGCGGGCGCATCGGGACCGGCACGCAGAGTCACCAGATCGAAGTGCTGCTGGTTGCGCATATGCGCCTTCAGCCGCTCCGGCGACTGGCCGCAATAGCCGGTGGACCAGCCGCCCGCGTTGATCTCGCGCAGCACGCTTTCGGGCTCCGGCTCCTTGCCGCGCACGGTGATGTTCTTGAACATCTCGGCAGCGAAACCGAGCTTCTCCGCCATGCGGTAGAGCACCTCGTAGTCGTTCTTGCTCTCGAAGATCGGCTTGACGACCTGCTCGCCCCATTGCAGCGAGCGGTTGGAGGCGGTGCGACTGCCGTCGCACTCGAACTGCGTGCAGATCGGCAGGAGGTAGGTGCCCTCGCGCCGCTCGGCCAGCACCGCGAAGGTGGTCGGGTGCGGATCGGCCACCACCAGCAGGTCGAGCTTCGCCAGCGCCTTCGCGGCCTCCGGCATGCGCACCACCGTGTTGCCGCCGTGGCCGAACACCACCATGCCGCGCAGGTTGGGCTGGTTGCGCAGTTCGCTCTCCGGCAGCAGCGTGGCGTCGAGATAGCGGGTCGAGGTGATGCCCGCCGTCTCCATCAGCTTCTTGCGGGTCGCATCATCGGCGTCGGCCTTGCCGAACCGCCCGCGCATCCAGTCGTACGGAACATCCCAGACGCGCGTCCAATGCCGCCACGCGCCCTCGTCGAGGCCGTAGTAGAGCGGCAGGGTGGTGTTGTCGACGCCGAGGTCGGTGGCACCCTGCACGTTGCAGTGGCCGCGGAAGATGTTCGCGCCGACACCCTCACCGCCGACATTGCCGGTGGCGAGCAGCAGGATGCAGGCCGCACGCACATTCGCGGTGCCGACCGTGTGCTGCGTCATGCCCATGCACCAGACGAGGGTCGCCGGCCGCTGCTTGGCGAACATCTCCGCCACCTTGCGCAGCTGCGCGCCCGGCACGCCGGTGACGCGCTCGACCTCGTCGGGCGTCCACTTCGCGACCTCCTTGCGGACGTCGTCCATCCCGTACACGCGCTGGCGGATGAACTCCTTGTCCTCCCAGCCGTTCTCGAAGATGTGCCAGAGGATGCCCCAGAGGATGGGGATGTCGGTGCCGGGACGGATGCGCACGAACTCGGTCGCGTGCGCCGCCGTGCGGGTGAAGCGCGGCTCGATCACCACCAGGTTGGCGCGGTTCCTCTCCTTGCCCTGCAGCACGTGCTGCAGCGACACCGGATGCGCCTCGGCGGGGTTGCCGCCCATGATGACGATCGTCTTGGAGTTGCGGATGTCGGTGTAGGAGTTGGTCTGCGCACCGTAGCCCCAGGTGTTGGCCACGCCTGCGACCGTGGTGGAGTGGCAGATGCGCGCCTGGTGGTCGACGTTGTTGGTGCCCCAGTAGGCGGCGAACTTGCGGAACAGATAGGCGCCCTCGTTCGAGAACTTGGCCGAGCCGAGGAAGAAGATGCCGTCCGGCCCCGTCTGCTGCCGGATCTGGAGCATCTTGTCGCCGATCTCGTTGATCGCCTGATCCCACGAGATGCGCCGCCACTGCCCGCCGGTCAGCTTCATCGGGTATTTCAGGCGGCGATCGCCGTGCACGAGTTCGCGCACCGCCGCGCCCTTGGCGCAGTGCGTGCCGCGGTTGATCGGGCTGGTCCAGGTCGGCTCCTGCCCGACCCAGACGCCGTTCTGCACCTCGGCGGTGACGGTGCAGCCCACCGAGCAGTGGGTGCAGATGTTCTTCTTGATCTGGACCGGCACGCCGGGCTGCATCGGCCCGGCCTCGGCGCGCTTCACCGTGCCGGCGCCGAGCCCGGCGACGGCAGCGAGACCGCCGGCAGCCACGCCGGAACGGCGCAGGAAGGCGCGGCGGTCGAGCGCGCCGGCGGAGAAAGATGCGAAGGCCTGGGCGATTCCGCCCCGCGCCCGGGTCGCGTCGCTGCGCTTGATGAGCATCGGCGTTCCTCCCTTGCGTCTGCGTCAGCGCTCGTAGCGGTTGGTGCGGTAGAAGGCCTGCACATGGGCCGAATCGGCCCGGTAGCGGCGCTTCTTCATCTCCTCGCGGCTCTCGCGCGCGGCGGCCGGCTTCGCGCCGGCCAGCGGCAGCGTGGCCGCCGCCGCACCCGCCACACCGAGGGTGCGCAGGAAGCGCCGCCGCGCCCCGGTCTCGATCGTGTCCTTGCTCATGCCCGTCGCTCCCTTTCGACCTCGTTCGCCGCGCGCCCGCTCATGCCGGCAGCGCGAACGCCTCCGTTTCGATTCCGATGAAAGTCCGACCCAGCCGGCCGACCGCGCGATAGAACCGCGCCGCCTCCGCCTCCTCCAGGTCGGCGAAAAACCGTTCCGCCCAGGGGCGGAGATGGCGCTCGAAGATGCGCCGATCCTGCCCGGTGCCGTCGCCGAGGCTGCCGTCGATCAGCCCCGCCATCACCTCGCACAGCGTGGCCATGTGATCCTCGGGCTCGGCCACGCCGTCCGCCCGCTCGACGCCGAGGCCGGCGAGATCGCCGCGCAGCTTGGCGAGCGGGCGCTCATGCAGGAATCCCGTCAGGTAGTAGCTTGCATACGGCAGGAGTTCTCCGCGGCCGAGCCCGATGAACAGGTCGTGGAACTCGCGCTCGACCGCCTCGGCCTCCGCTGTGCGCGCGGCCTCGCCGAGCGCGCCCAGCGCCTCGCCGAGTGCTGTTCCGTCCGTGCCGAGCGCGCCGAGCCGGTCAAGCAATGCGCGGTCCGGCGCGCGCGCGAGCAATGTCGCAAGCAGCGCATAGACACGCGCGCGCCCCGCCTCGGTCTCGCGGTCGGCAATCGCGACAGCCGGCAGAACGTTCCCCACGCCAAATGATCCCCGAACGCTCCTGATGGCCCGCCCTTTCGCTCCCGGGCGCGACCTCGGCTCCAAGTCTATGCCGAATGTTCTCGGGAATCCAAGTCTCCTCGCACGGCCGGAGCGTCGCGCGCAGGGCCGTGCACGGCAGTCGCGGCGCCGGGAAATCCGACCAGAACAGTCGGAATTGTCAGGAGGGCATGGCTCCGCCGTGGCGCGGCCGCGGTGGTGGGGGGAGCGGTCCGGGCGCCGATTCCTCCCCGCGATCGACCGGCTTCACCTCCGCCACAGCGAGGGCTGGCGGGCCGATGGCTGTCGGGACAGGTTCGGCTGCGAGCCGCTCGGGTCGCGCGGCCTCCCCCTCCGACAGCCGTTCCGGCTCCGCCCGGGGCGGCGAGGGGCTGAGCATCCGCGCGACCAGCTCGCGGATCTCGGGGGTCTCGCCGATCTCGGCAACATAGTCCGGCACGCCGCCTGGCGTGTTCCAGTCCCAGCCGTAGTCCACCGGCCCGATGTAGTCGCGAATCGCCGGATCGAGCGACCACATCCGCCGCAGCGCCGCATTCCGCAGTGCCAGCGGCACCCCCTTGCGGAGAAACGCCGTGATGTCGCTCGCGGGCGTGAGCTCCTCGAGCTTCGGCAGCGTCGACAGGTCGATGGGCTCCTCCGGCTCGGGCGCGGCGGCGGGCTCAGACCGGGCCGGCATCGGCTCCGTCGGCACGGGCCCAGGCGGCTCGCCGCCCTCACGCGCCTCGCGCTTGCGGCGCGACCAGCGGGCGAGGAAGCCCTCGCGGTCCTCAGCCTCGGCCATGCGGACCTCCGGCGCGCGGCCGCGCGGCCAGCGCCTCGGGATCGGCGCGGTCGCGCCTGCGCTTGAAGAAGCCGCGGTCGCGGTGGTGCTCGGCGACGAACGCCTCCAGCGCCTCGCGCACCGGCCCCGGCATCGGCACCGGCTCGATCACCTCCTCGCCGCCGACAGTCACCAGCGCCTCGGCCTCGGTGGGGTCGGCAAGCACGCGGTGCAGTTCCATCCCCGGCTCGTCCAGGCAGGGGCGCAGCACCACCCAGAGCAGCGGCCGACCCGAGTCGAGATTCGCCTTGTAGCCGACGGTGTCGGAGGGATGGAGCTCCACCTCCGCCTGGCCGGCGATGTAGGCGGTGAGGCCGTTGTTGCGGTGCAACACGGTCCAGGGTTTCGCCACGGTCGGCGCCGGCAGCACGGCCACCGGCATCCAGACATGCTCGATCCAGGGACTGGACGCGGGTCGCCGTTCGACGATCACGGAGACGGGGATGCGGAGCTCCTCCATGGCGCTGCCCTCAGGCCGCCGCCCGGCCGCGCGCGAGCGGCAGGTTCTCGATCAGGTTCTGCGGCTTGAGCCGCACACGCTTGGCCTGATCCATCGCCAGCGCGAGATACACGGGCCGCCCGGCGACGCGCGGCAGCATCTCGGCCGGATCGGCGAAGTCCAAGCGGTACAGCGCGGCGATCCGCCCCAGCGCCTCGGGATCGACCGCCCCGCCGTCCCAGAGCCGCCCGACGATCGCCGAGGCCTCGGCATCGAGCCCGACATACCAGGCCCAGGCCTCGTCATGGATGGTCTGGAGCGGCTGCACCGAGACGGCGGCGCCGGTCATGTGGCGCACCCAGGCCTCGATCACGCGGGCGAGCGCGTCCTGGCCCTCGCGGCCGAAGGTGAGGTCGAGCACGGTGTCGTGCAGGTCGGAGCGGTCCCAGTAGAGCGCCGCGTTCCCGGCCGACAGGACGTCGAGCTCGATCGAGCGGAGCTGGGTGCCGGCCTCGGCGAGCAGCGCGCCGAGCGTGCCGAACCCGCCGGTGCGCGCCGCCCCCTCCACCACCTCCTCGTCGGCGAGCAGCAGGTTGCCGCCCTCGGTCGAGGCGCGCTGGGTGCGGAAGAACAGCTCGGCCGCACGCAGCCGCAGCGGGTCGTCGCAGCCGTCCAGCATGTTGCGCAGGATCAGCTGCACGAGCTGGGCGAGGAACAGCGGCGGGATCCCTGCAAGATCGCGGCGGAACAGCGCCGCGTAGCCGGCCTCGATGGTCGGGTGGGCGAGAAGGTGATCGCGGAACCCGAGCCAGACCTGCCAGTTCTCGCGCGCATCAGGATCGGCGAGCGCCGCGACCTCGACCGCGGCGACCCGCCGCCGGGGATCGGCCAGCAGCGCGGCGTGCAGCGCGCGCTCGGCATCGCAGGCCTCGTCCGGGGGCACGAGTTCAGGCCGGGCGAGCCAGGCGGCGAGCAGCGCGTCGGTGACGCGCAGGCCGCCGGCGTCGTTGCGCCCGGTCAGGTGGTGGCCGCAGGCGAGCCAGAAGTCGCGGCTCATCGCTCCCCCTTCATCAGCGCCACCAGATCGACCGTCTCGGCCGGCTCCTCCTCGCCCTCGCTGCGCACCAGCCCGATCACCGGCAGGGCCTGCGGCGCACCGCGCGGCTTGAGCGTGCGGAACCGCTCGCGGATCGCACCACCTTCGACGCTTCGGCTGAGCGCGATCACCGTGCCCGGCTCCTGGCCCGCGCACAGCCCTTCGGCATAGGCGAGCTCCTCCTCGGCCGCCGCGCGCGCGGCCTCGATGCTCGGCGCGCCGAACCGGTCGCGGATCGCCGCAGCGAGCGCCGCCAGCGCCGCCTCGCGCTGGAGCGCGGTTGCGCTGCCGACGGTCGCGAGCGTGGACCAGCCGAAGCTCTCCACGCCCAGGAACCCGGCGCGGAACGCCTGGCGCTCCCTGCCTGCGAGCGTCTCGGGGTCGGCGTCCCAGAACATGAACCCGCCCACCACCGCCGGCTCCCCCGGCTCGGCCGCATGCTCGAACACGATCGTGTCCGAGGGGTCGAGCCGGATCGTGCGCAGCATCGGCCGGCTCATGCGCAGAGCCCCGCGACGTGCAGCCAGGACGGCGCCGCGAGCGCCGGCGCCAGGGCTTGGCGCGTCTCCGTCCCGTCCTCGGCGCGCAGCAGCAGGTCGCCCGAGGGATCGAGCCCGCGCCCAGCCGCGCGCGGCCGGTCCAGCCGTTCGAGATAGCGTGCGGCGACCGCGGCGAAGCCCTGGTCCTGCCAGTCGTGCAGCCCGGCCATCAGATGGCGCGCATAGGTTTCCGCGAGCGTCGCGCCGTCGAGCGCGCCGTAGCCCTCCTCGGCCAGCGCTGTCACGCCGGGGGTCTCGCCGGGCTCGCCCCCCTCGTCCAGCACCAGCCGCAGCGCGGCGTGCAGCACCATCCAGGCCGGAGCGCGCAGCCCGCTTGCCTTGTCCCAGGCGAGCCGCACCCCGCCCACCGCGCCGCCATTCACCTCGACGAGATCCGGCCAGGCGAAGCTGATGGGATTCTCGGGAGGCGCGTACAACGCGAGCGCGTCGGCGAGGGCCGTCATCCCGACATAGAGCGCGTTGCGCGCACGGACGAGCGGCATGGCCGGCTCCAGCACCACGGCGACGTCGAACAGGCGCGGGCTGCGGGACCAGACCAGCGTGCCGGCGCCGGCCTCGCGCGCGTTCGCGCAGGCGTGGGCGAAGGCGTCGCCCGCCTCGCGGAGCCGCACCTCGCGATAGAGCGGCGGCAGATCGAGCCCGCGTGCCCCTGCCCGCATCCGGCGTTCCGTCCCTCCGGCCTCCTCGGGCCCCTGTGAGCCCTGCGATCGACGTCATATATGAGCCAGCGGGGCGATTGCACAGGCGAGGAAACAGGAATGCCAGAGCCGGCGGGGCGGACGGTCTTCGTGTGCACCTGCGAGGACACGATCCCGCTCGACGAGGCAGC
>CALKJX010000276.1 GCA_937995555.1 uncultured Elioraea sp. | reverse complement strand
AGCGTCAGGTGCACGAACAGCGCGCGCGCGGGTCCGATCTCGTTGCCGAGCTGGCGGATCGCCTCCAGGAACGGCAGGGACTCGATGTCGCCGACCGTGCCGCCGATCTCGACCAGCACGAAATCAGGCTCGGCGCCGTCCGGCATGGTGGCGGGCGCGGTGATGCTCTCCTTGATCGCATCCGTGACGTGCGGGATCACCTGCACCGTGCCGCCGAGATAGTCGCCGCGCCGTTCGCGCGCGATCACGGTGGAGTAGATGCGCCCCGTGGTGGCGTTGTCGGCCCTGGTGGCATCCACGCCGGTGAAGCGCTCGTAGTGGCCGAGGTCGAGATCGGTCTCGGCCCCGTCATCGGTGACGTAGACCTCGCCGTGCTGATACGGGCTCATCGTGCCCGGATCGACATTGAGGTAGGGGTCGAGCTTGCGCAGCCGCACGCGGAAGCCGCGGGCCTGGAGCAGCGCGCCGAGGCTTGCGGAGGCTATTCCCTTGCCGAGGGAGGAGACCACGCCGCCCGTGATGAACACGTATCGCGTCATGGACCCCCCTGATACGCGCGTTCGGTGCCCCGCCACAACCGGGGCGGGCGCAGGTCAGCCAAATGGCCGGGTTCTCAGTTGGTCGGGACGGCGGGCAGCGACGGCAGCGCGGGCGCCGGCGCGGTCGGGGCCGGCGAATCGAGCAAGGACCGAGGCTGGCGGGTGCCCTGGTTGATCAGCGCCAGCGCCAGGCTGAGCGCGAAGAACAGCGTGCCAAGGATCGCGGTGGTGCGCGTCAGCAGGTTCGCCGTGCCGCGCCCGGTCATGAAGCCGCCCATGCCGCCCGAGGAGCCGATGCCGAGGCCGCCGCCCTCGCTGCGCTGGAGCAGCACGACGACGATCAGGCACAGCGTCACCAGCAGGTGGATGATGAGAAGGACTGAGCTCATGGGTTCCTCGGGTCGGGCGGGGTGCCCCGCGCGATCGGCGGGGTTCTAGCGGCTCGGGCCAGCGGGCGCCACCCCCGGCGGGCTCACACCTGCGCCGCAGCGGCGATCGCCAGGAAATCCTCGGCGACCAGGCTGGCCCCCCCCACCAGCGCCCCGCCCACCTCCGGCAGCGCCAGGATCGCGGCCGCGTTCGAGGGCTTCACGCTGCCGCCGTAGAGGATCAGCACCCGCCCGCCGGCCGCGCCGAACCGCTCGCCCAGCACGCGGCGGATCATCGCGTGCATGGCCGCGATGTCGGCCTCGGTCGGGGTCTTGCCGGTGCCGATCGCCCAGACCGGCTCGTAGGCCACCACGCCCGCGCCGGCGAACCCGTCCGGCAGCGACCCCGCGAGCTGCGCCGCCACCACTGGCTCCTGCCGCCCGGCCTCGCGCTCGGCCAGCGTCTCGCCCACGCAGACGATCGGCGCGAGCCCCGCCGCCAGCGCGGCCTCGGCCTTGGCTCGCACCTCGGCATCGGTCTCGCCGTGATCGGTGCGCCGCTCGGAATGGCCGAGGATCACCGCGGTGGCGCCCGCGTCCTTCAGCATCGCCGCCGACACGTCGCCGGTGTGCGCCCCCGCCACCTTGGCGTGGCAGTCCTGCGCGCCCACCGCCACCCCCGAGCCCAACATCACGTGCGCGAGAGTGCCGACCAGGGTGAAGGGCGGGCAGATCAGCAGGTCGCAGGGCGGCGGCGCGGCCGAGACAGCCTCGCGGATCGCACCGGCGAGCCGTGCGGCGGGCACGCTCAGCCCGTTCATCTTCCAGTTCCCGGCGATCAGCTGTCTCGGCATGGCGGTCCTCCTCGCCCCCGCCTCTCACACGGCCGCGCGATCCCGCGCAAGCCCGTGCGTTGCCGCGGCCGGTCGGCTGCTCTAGGGTCCGCGCCCGTTCGAGAGCGCCCACGGAGCCGCCGCGCCCGATGCTGACCGCCATCCGCAATTCGCTGAACCACTGGATCGTCAAGGGTCTGTTCCTGCTGCTGATCGTCGCCTTCGCGGTCTGGGGCATCGAGGATTTCGTCCGCGGCGGCGGTGCCGACCGGTCGGTGGCGACGGTGGCGGGCGAGAAGGTGCCGCTCGCCGAGGCGACGGACGCGTTCCAGCGCGAGGTCTCGCAGCTCCGGCGCAGCTTCGGCGGCCAGTTCGAGCCGACCGAGGAGGTGCGCCGGGCGATCGCCGAAGGCACGGTCGCGCGGCTGGTCGCACTGCGCGCGATCAGCGCCGAGGCCGCCCAGCGCGGCGTCGTCGTCACCGACGAGGCGCTGCGCCAGACAATCCTCGCCGCCCCCGGCTTCCAGGGTCCGGACGGACGGTTCTCGCGGCTTCAGTTCGAGTCCTTCCTGCGCAACAACGGGCTGACCGAGAGGCGCTTCCTCGACCTGCTGCGCGGCGATCTCGCGCGCCAGCAGCTCGTGGGTTCGGTGCGCGCGGGGGCGGCCGCGCCGCAGGTGCTGGCACGCGCGGTGCACGCCTTCCACGCCGAACAGCGCGTGGCCGATCTCGTCGAGCTGCCCCTGATGGCCGCCCCCGCCCCGCCCGAGCCGACCGAGGCGCAGCTCGCGCGCTTCCACGAGAACAACCCCGATCAGTTCTCGGCCCCCGAGTTCCGCCAGTTCGACCTGGTGCTGCTCTCGACCGAGGATGTCGCGCGCGAGATCCGCCTCTCGGACCGCGAGTTGCGCGAGGCCTACGAGGAGCGCCGCGCCGAGTTCGCCACTCCCGAGCGCCGGCGCATCGCCCAGGCGGCGGTGCCCGACCGCGAGGCCGCGCATGCGATCGCCGAGGCCTGGCGCGCCGGCGCGGACTTCGCCGCGATCGCGACCCAGGCCCAGGCGGCCGGCGGCAGCGCGCTCGAGCTCGGGCTGATCGACCGCTCCGGCCTGCCGCTGCCCGAGCTCGCCGAGCCGGCCTTCGCCGCGCCTGCCGGCACCGTCACCGACCCGGTGCAGAGCCCGTTCGGCTGGCACGTGCTGCATGTCGCCGCGATCGAGCCGGCGCGCGAGCCCAGCTTCGAGGCGGCGAAGGACGAGCTGGCGCGGATCGTCGCGCTCGAACGTGCGGCCGACCAGATCTATGCGCGCGCGAACCGGATCGAGGACAGCATCGCCGAAGGCATCCCGCTGACGGAGGTTGCGCGCCGGCACGAGCTCAGGCTGATCCAGGCGACGATGGATGCCGAGGGCCGCGGCCCCGACGGCAACCGGATCGAGCTCGGGCCGGAGGCCGGAGAGATCATCCCGGCGGTGTTCGAGGCGCGGATCGGCGAGACCTCGCGGTTGAGCGAGACCAGCGGCGGCGTGTTCTACGCCGTGCGCGTCGGCTCCGTGACCCCGCCGGCGCTGCGTCCGCTCGCCGAGGTGGAGCGCGAGGTGCGCGCGGCCTGGGAACGCGCCGAGCGCCGCCGCGCGATGGAGGAGCAGGCGGCCGCGCTGCTCGCCGAGACGCGCGCGGGACGTCCGCTCGACGAGGTGGCGCGCGCGGCCGGCTGGTCGCCCCGCCGCTCCGAGCCCTTCACACGCGATGTGCGCGGCGGCGCCTTTCCGCCACAGCTCGCCGCTGCGCTGTTCGCGCTCAAGCGCGGCGAGGCGACCATGATCGAGACCGGCTCGGGCTTCGTGGTCGCAGCCGTCGCCGAGATCATCCCCGGCGCGGCCGAAATCCCGGCGATCGCGGCGCGCCAGCAGGAACTCGCCGAGGCGCTGGCGGGCGATCTGGAGGCGCAGTTCGTGCAGGCGCTGCGCGATCGCGCCGATGTCCGGATCGTCCCCGGGGCCACCCGCCTGATCGCGGGCGACAGCCCATGAGCCCGAAACTGCCGGATGCGGCGATGTTCCGGGCCCGCTACGAGTCCGGCATCCCGCAGCTGCTCTGGACCACGACGGTGTCCGACCTCGAGACGCCGGTCTCGGCGTTCCTGAAGCTCGCCGCCGGCCGGCCGAACTCGGTACTGCTGGAGAGCGTCGAGGGCGGGGCGGCGCGCGGGCGCTACTCGATCATCATGCTCGATCCCGACCTGGTCTGGCGCGTGCGCGGCGACCGGGCCGAGGTCAACCGCTTCGCGCTGACCGACCCGAACGGCTGGCGCGACGAGCCGGACGGCGCGCTCGCGTCGCTGCGCCGGCTGCTCGCCGACAGCCGCGTCGAGGTGCCGCCCGGCCTGCCGCCGATGAGTGCCGGCGTGGTGGGCTATCTCGCCTACGACTTCGTCCGCCGCATCGAGCGCATCCCCGAGACCAATCCCGACCCGCTCGGGCTGCCCGACGGCATCCTGATGCGGCCGACGATCATCGCGGTGTTCGACACGGTGGCCGACACGCTGACCTTCGCCACCACCGTGCGGCCGCAGCCCGGCGTCGATGCCGAGACCGCGCGCGCCGCCGCCGACGCCCGCCTCGCCGCCGCCGCCGCCGCGATGGCGCGGCCGCTGCCGCCGCCGCCCGCCGCCCCCGCCGCGCCGCCGGATCTCGGCGCCGTGCGCAGCAACATGACGAAGGACGACTACAAGGCGGCGGTCGCCAAGGCGGTCGCGTACATCCACGCGGGCGATGCGTTCCAGATCGTGCCCAGCCAGCGCTTCGCCGTGCCCTTCGCGCTGCCGCCCTTCGCCCTCTACCGCTCACTGCGGCGGCTGAACCCCTCGCCGTTCCTGTTCTTCCTCGATTTCGGCGGCTTCGCGGTGGTCGGCTCCTCGCCCGAGATCATGGTGCGGCTGCGCGAGGGCACGGTGACCATCCGTCCGCTCGCCGGCACGCGCCCGCGCGGGGCGACGCACGAGGAGGATCTCCGCCTCGAACAGGACCTGCTGAACGATCCGAAGGAGCGCGCCGAGCACCTGATGCTGCTGGACCTGGGGCGCAACGATGTCGGCCGGGTCGCCGCGATCGGCACGGTACGGGTGAAGGAGCAGTTCGTGGTCGAGCGCTACAGCCACGTGATGCACATCTCCTCGCATGTGGAGGGCAAGCTGCGGCCGGGGCTCGATGCCGTGGACGCGCTGATGGCCGGATTTCCCGCCGGGACGCTGTCGGGTGCGCCGAAGGTCCGCGCGATGGAGATCATCGAGGAGCTGGAGCCCGAGCGGCGTGGCGTCTATGCCGGCTGCATCGGCTACTTCGCAGCCGGCGGCGACATGGACACCTGCATCGGGCTGCGCACCGCGGTGGTGAAGGACGGCACGATGTACGTCCAGGCCGGTGCCGGCGTGGTCGCCGACAGCGACCCCGAGACCG
>CALKJX010000275.1 GCA_937995555.1 uncultured Elioraea sp. | reverse complement strand
GTGCGCAAGCTCGCCGAGGAGATCATCAAGGCGCAGGAGGCGGAGATCGCGCAGATGCGCGCGATCCTGCGCCGCTTCGGCGGATGATCGCCCGCGCGGCGTTCGCCGGCGTGGTTCTGCTCGCCGCGGAGGGCGTTGCCGCACGCGATCTCCAGCGTGGCCGGGCGGTGTATGTCGAGCACTGCGCCGCCTGCCACGGCGCCCGGCTGGAGGGCCAGCCGGACTGGCAGGTGCGCGGGCCGGACGGGCTGTTGCCGGCGCCGCCGCACGACGCCTCCGGCCACACCTGGCATCACGGCGACGACACGCTGTTGCGCATCGTGCGCGACGGCATGAGCGCGCTGGTGCCCGGCTACCGCACCACCATGCCGGCCTATGCCGGGATCCTGAGCGACGCCGAGATCCGCGACGTGCTCGCCTGGATCCGCTCCACCTGGCCGCCGCGGCTCCAGGCGATCCAGGCCGAGATCACCGCCCGCGAACGCGCGCGCCGCTGAGCCGTTGCCCGGCGACGCCACCCGTCCTATCCCGCCGCCATGACGGGACGCGACGGCGGAGCGGCGATCGGGCCGGTGGGCGAGCATTCGCCCGTCGTCATCCTCGTCCGGCCGCAGCTCGCGGAGAACATCGGCGCGGCGGCGCGCGCGATGGCGAATGGCGGCCTGTTCCACCTGCGCCTGGTCGCGCCGCGCGACGGCTGGCCGCAGGACAAGGCGTGGCGCACGGCCTCCGGCGCGGATGCGATCCTGGACGCGGCGACGCTGCACCCGACGGTCGCGCACGCGGTCGCCGATCTCCACCGCGTGTTCGCCACCTGCCCGCGGCCGCGCCACGTCATCGTCAACACGGCGACCGCGCGCGGGGCCGCGACGATTCTGCGCGAGGTCGCCGCGCGAGGGCTCGCCTCCGGCATCCTCTTCGGGCCCGAACGCGCGGGCCTCACGGCCGATGATCTCGCCCATGCCGATACGCTGGTGCAGATCCCGCTCAACCCGGCCTTCAACTCGATGAACCTCGCCCAGGCGGTGATGGTGATGGCGTATGAGTGGTGGACCGCCGCCGATGCCACCCCGCCGCTCCGCCTCGTCACCAACGAGACGCGCATCGCCACCAAGGACCAGCTCGAGAACTTCCTGCGCCACCTCGTCGCCGAGCTCGATGCCTGCGGATTCCTGCGCAACCAGGCGAAGCGGCCGAGCATGGTGCGCAACCTCCGCCACCTGTTCGAGCGCGGCGAGGTGACCGAGCAGGAGCTGCGCACGTTGCACGGCATCGTCACCGAGCTCTCGCGCGGCCGGCGCGTGCATGGGCGGATCGAGCCGGACATGGACGTGGAACCGGATGGGGCGGTGTAGGGGGCTGGCGAGCCAGCGGGCAGCGTCCTAGCCTCGCGCATCCGTTCACCGACCCGGGATGCCCGCCATGCTCCGCCGCGCACTCCTCGCCGCGACCCTTGCGGTCTCGCTGCCCGCCGCCGCGAACGCCCAGCTCCGCCTCGGCCATGTGCTCGCCGAGAGCCACTCCTGGCACGTCGCCGCGACGGGCTTCGCCAAGGAGGTGGAGGAGAAGACGGCCGGCCGCGTGCGGGTCCAGGTGTTCCCGGGCGGGCAGCTCGGCGCCGAGACGCGCGTGATCGAGGGCTTGCAGCTCGGCTCGGTGCAGATGGGGCTGATCGGCGCCGGCAGCTTCCAGACGATCGAGCCCAAGCTCGGGCTCGTCGAACTGCCCTACACTTGGCGCGAGCGCGCCCAGGCCTATCGCGCCTATGACGGCGCGCTCGGCGAGGCGCTGGCGCAGCTTCTGGATGCGAAGAACATCGTCGTGCTGGCGTGGTGGGAGACCGGGCTGCGCCACGTCACCACGCGCGATCGCGTCGTGCGCACCCCTGCCGATCTGCGCGGCCTTAAGATCCGGGTGACACCCGACCGCATGCGGCTCGAGACCTTCAAGGCACTCGGCGCCGAGCCCGCGCCGCTGGCCTTCGGCGAGCTCTACTCGGCACTGCAGCAGGGCGTGTTCGACGCGCAGGAGAACCCGCTGTCAATCATCTGGTCGGCGAGCTTCTTCGAGGTGCAGAAGCATCTCAGCCTCACCGGTCATGTCTACGGCCCGGCCGCGCTGGTGATCTCCAAGAGCGCGTGGAACCGGATCCCGGCCGCTGATCAGGCGGTCATGCGCGCGGCTGCGGCGACCTGGCGCGACACGCAGCGGCGCCTGTCGCAGGAGGCGGACCAGGCCGCGATCGGCCAGCTGCGCGAGAAGGGCATGACCATCACCGAGGTCGATCCGACGCCGTTCATGGCCGCCGTGCGCCCGGTGTGGGAGGAGTTCGGCCGGATCTACGGAGCCGAGCTGATGGGGCTGCTCGAGGCCGCGCGCCGCTGATCCGGTGCGGGCGGTCTCGCGCGCGCTCGGCGCGGCAGCCCTCGCCCTCGCCGCGGCTCTGACCGCCGCCTTCGCGGCGGCCGTCGTCTGGACTGTGGTGTCGCGCTACGGGCTCGGACGGACGCCGATCTGGGCCGAGGAGCTGCCGCGGCTGCTGCTGGTGTGGGCGGCGTTCATCGGCGCCGGGGCTGCCGAGGCGCGCGGTGGCCATCTCGCCGCCGGGCTGACCCCGCTGTTCGTCCGCGATGCGCGCGTGCTCGCTGCGATCGGAAAGCTGCGCGATCTCGCCGTGATCGCCTTCGCCGCCCTCGTCATCTGGGCGACGATCGATCTTGTGGCGATCGCCGGTGGCGGCACGACGACGGCGCTCGCCCTGCCGGCTGCGGCGTTCTACTGGTCGTCCGCGGTGGGGCTCGCGCTGATCGGCCTTGCCGCAGCCGCGCGCATGCTCTCGCGCGATGGGTAGCGCGCTCACCACGTTGTTCGGCGTGTTCGCCGTGGCGCTGCTGGCGGACGTGCCGGTGGCGACCGCGCTCGGGCTTGCCGCCGCGATCGCGGTGGTCGCCCACGACATCGCCCCGCTCGCCGTGGTCGCGCAGCAGATGGTCGCGGGGCTCGACAGTTTCCCGCTGCTCGCGATCCCGCTGTTCGTGCTGGCCGGCGGGCTGATGGGGGCGGCGGGGCTGACAAGCCGGATCGTCGCGCTGGCGCTGGTCCTGGTCGGGCGACGGCGCGGCGGGCTCGGCGCCGTCGCCGTCGTCGCGTGCATGCTGTTCGGGGCACTCTCGGGCTCCGGGGTCGCCGACACGGTGGCAATCGGCACGCTTCTGCTGCCGGCGATGGGGCGGGCCGGCTATCCGCCGGGATTCTCGGCCGGGCTGCTCGGCTGCGCGGGTTCGCTCGGCACGGTCATTCCGCCCTCGATCGTGATGATCGTCTACGGCGTCGCCACCGGCACCTCGATCGGCCAGCTCTTCACCGCCGGGCTGGTGCCGGGTGCGCTGTGTGGTGCAGCGCTGGCGGCGGTCGCCGTCTGGCGCGCGCGCAAGGAGGGCTGGGGCGACGTGCCGCCAGGCGATCTCGCGGGCGAGGGCGGCATCGGGCTCGCGCTGCTCGCCCTCGGCGCGCCGGCGATCATCGTCGGCGGTATCCGCGGCGGCATCTTCACCGCGACCGAGGCCGGGGCGGTCGCCTGCCTCTATGCGCTCGCGGTGGGGGTGTTCGGCACGCGCGCGCTGACGCTGCGCGCGCTCGCGGCGGAGCTGATGACGGCGGCCGAGACCTCCGGCGCGATCCTCTACGTGATCGCCACCGCCTCGCTGTTCGGCTGGGTGCTGGGCGCGTTGCAGGCGCCGCAGATCGTCACCGCCCGGCTGCTGTCGCTGACGACCGACCCGACCGTGGTGCTGCTGCTGGCGATGGCGCTGCTGCTCGCACTCGGCACCTTCATGGAGACGATCGCGATCATCCTGCTGCTGGCGCCGCTGCTGTCCTCGGTGCTGCCGCGCTACGGCATCGACCCGGTGCATTTCGGGCTGCTGTTGACGCTCAATCTGGCGATCGGCGCGAACACGCCGCCGCTCGGGATCGACCTGATGGCGGCGTGCCGCGTGGCGCGCATTCCGATGCGCGAGACGTTCCGGCATCTGCCGCCGCTGCTCGGGGCGATGGCGTCGGTGACGCTGGCGCTCGCCCTCGCGCCGGGGGTGGTGCTCGCCTTGCCGCGGGCGCTCGGCTAGGGCGGCAACTGTTTCGCCAGCCGCCGTGCCAGCAGCAGGCCGATCAGCCCGCCGGCCGGCGCGCCGGGGAGCGCCAGCAGCCAGCCGACATGCGCGCCCTGGCTGATCAGCCCCATGCCGACGCCAAGCATCAGGCCGCCGACCAGAGAGCCGATGACGCCGGCGGTCAGGCCGAGGATGAGGATTTCGGAGCGGGTGACCATGCCCGGGGATAGGGGCCGGGACGGTCGTTTGACAAGCCGGGGCTGCCCCCTTATCACCCGCCGCTCATTCCCGGGAACGCGAACGGATGTTCCGCCCCAGACGGGGCCTACCGGGACAGGAGGGGCGCGACAGTCGCTGCCCTGGAGAACGAAGGAAAGGGCCTCGCGCCATGACGAAGCGCGCCGAGAGCAAGTACAAGGTCAATCGCCGGCTGGGCCAGAACCTCTGGGGCCGGCCGAAGTCTCCGGTCAACAAGCGCGATTACGGTCCGGGCCAGCATGGCCAGCGGCGCAAGAAGCCGACCGATTTCGGCACCCAGCTTGCGGCCAAGCAGCGGCTTAAGTTCTACTACGGCAATATCGGCGAGCGGCAGTTCCGCCGCTACTACGAGGAGGCGGTGCGCCGGAAGGGCGACACCTCCGAGAACCTGATCGAGTTGTTGGAGCGGCGGCTCGACACGGTGGTGTACCGGCTGAAGTTCGCCATCACGCCCTTCGCGGCGCGCCAGCTGGTGAACCACGGCCATGTCATGGTGAACGGCAAGCGGGTGAACATCGCTTCCTATCTCGTGCGTGACGGCGACCAGGTCGAGGTCAAGGAGAAGTCGAAGCAGCTTGCGAGCGTGCTCGATGCCGCGCAGTCGGCCGAACGCGACGTGCCGGAGTATCTGGAGGTCGATCACCGCGCGATGCGCGGCCGCTTCCTGCGCGCGCCCAAGCTGATGGATGTGCCGTATCCGGTGCAGATGGAGCCGGCGCAGGTCGTCGAGTTCTATTCGCGGTAAACGGGTCGCAGGGGCCACTGGCCCTTGCCGGGGGTGCAGGGGGTGGAACCCCCTGCATCGCGCTGCGCCATGGTTCTCCGGCGCACATCTTCAACCGATCAGGTGCGTCCACCTGAACGGGATCTGCGCTAGCCCTCCCGCTCCAGCCGGGCGATCTCCTCGTCGGAGAAGCCGAAGTGGTGCGCGATCTCGTGGATCAACACGTTGCGCACCAGGCTGCGCAGGTCCTCGCCGGTCTCGATCCATTCGGCGAGGATCGGCAGGCGGTAGAGATGCACCATCTCGGGCTCATCGGGCGTGTGCAGCGCGCTGCGCCGGGTCAGCGGCACGCCCCGCCAGAGCCCCGTGAGCTCCCAGGGGCTTTCGAATCCCATCTCCTCCACGGTTTCGTCGTCGGGCAGGTCATCGACGACGATCGCCACCCCGTCCAGCAGCTTGGCGAGATCGCGCGGGAAGCGCCGTTGCGCCCAGGCCAGCGCCTCGTCGGCGAGGGCGACGATCTCGGCGGTGGTCGGGGCTGTCGTGAACTGCCGCATGAGCGATAGATGGGGGCGGGAGAGCGCAGGAGGCAAGCATGGTGGCGACGCTGAGCGAGGCGGAACGGGCGGGGCTGGGACAGGCGCTGCCGGGGTGGGCGCTGGTCGAGGGGCGGGACGCGATCCGGCGTGCGTTCCGTTTCCGCGACTTCTCGGAGGCCTGGGCCTTCATGAGCCGCGTCGCGCTGCTGGCCGAGAAGCACGACCATCACCCGGAGTGGTTCAATGTCTGGAACCGGGTGGAGATCGTGCTGTCCACGCATGAAGTGGGCGGGCTGTCGATGCGCGACGTGGCGCTCGCCAGGGCCATCGACGCGATCGCGCCGGCCGCCTAGGCTGGCGCCATGCCAGACCGACCGACCGACGATCCCTTCACCCGCGCCGGGTTCCCGCTCACCGAGGCGGAGCGTGCGCGACTTGCCGAGCCCGCGAGGCTGCTCGATGCGCTGCTCGCGTGCGTGCGCGACGGTGCGGGGCAGGGCGAGCCCGCCGTGATCTTCGTGCCACCCGCAGCGCCGCGACCGTGAGCATCGTGCCGACGATCGCCGAGGCGGCGCGCGCGATCGCCGCGCGCAGCCTCTCGCCGGTGGAGCTGATGCGCGACTGCATCGGCCGGGTCGAGCGTCTCGAGCCCACGCTGCACGCCTTCGTGGTGCTGGATGCCGAGCGCGCGATGGACGCCGCGCGGAACGCCGAGGCGCGGATCCTGCGCGACGGCCCGCGGGGCCCGCTCGACGGTATTCCGGTGGCGCACAAGGACATCGTCGATGTCGCGGGCCTGCCGACGACGGCGTGCTCGCACATCCTGGTCGGCAATCTGGCGACCCGGGATGCGGCGGTGGTGCGGCGCTGGGCCGAGGCGGGGGCGATCTCGCTCGGCAAGCTGACCACGCACGAGTTCGCCTGGGGCGGGCCGTCCTTCGACCTGCCGACCCCGCCCGCGCGGAATGCGTGGAATCCGGAGCATTTCACGGCCGGATCGTCCTCGGGGACGGGGGCGGCAGTCGCATCCGGAATGATCCTGGGGGGAACCGGATCGGACACGGGCGGCTCGATCCGCGGGCCTGCCGCGCTGTGCGGGCTCGCCGGGATCAAGCCGACCTACGGGCTGGTGCCGCGCACCGGCGTGGTTCCGCTCGCTTGGTCGATGGACCATGTCGGCCCGCTCGCCTGGACGGTGGAGGATTGCGCGCTGCTGCTTCAGGCGGCGGCCGGCCACGACCCGGAGGACCCTGGCTCGGCGGCGCGGCCGGCACCCGACCTCCTGTCGGGGCTCGGCGGCGGGGTGAAGGGGCTCTCCATCGGCGTGGTGCGCCACTTCCACGAGACGGACGTGCAGGTCAGCCCGGCGACCAGGCGCGGCATCGACGAGGCGGCGCGGCTGTTCGGCGAGCTCGGGGCGAGCGTGCGCGACGTGACGCTGCCGCCGCTCGCTGAGTTCTGGGCACCGGGCATGACGCTGCTGCTCGGCGAGGCCTTCGCGGTGCACGGGCGTTGGATGAGGACCCGGCGTGAGAGATACGGCGAGATCCTGCGCGAACGGCTGCTGCTCGGCGCGCTGGTCTCGGGCGAGCACATCATTGCCGCGCAGCGGATGCGGCGCAGGCTCGCCGAGGCGGTCGGCACGGTGATGCGCGACGTCGATCTGTTGCTGACCGCGGCTGCGATGGGCGAGGCGCCGCGGATCGACACGGTGGACCGCTGGATCGGCTTCAAGACGCCGAGCCTGACGATTCCGTTCAACCTCACCGGCCAGCCGGCGCTGACGGTGTGCTCGGGCCTTGGCGAGGGCGGGTTGCCGGTCGCGATCCAGCTTGCCGGGCGGCCGTGGGAGGACGCGACGGTGCTGCGCGCCGGCCATGCCTATGAGCAGGCGCGTGGCGCGCTGAAGCGGCCGGCGCCGTAACGTGTCCGCGGCGCGCCCGACGAGGCGCGCCGCCCTCGTGGGATGGGGGTACGGGGGCGCGGGCCAATGGCCCTTGACCCTCGGAGTCTCTCCCAAACCCCCTGTCAGATGGACCGAGGCGGGATTGCGCGTCGCCGCCAGCGCTCCGCAAGCAACGCGCCGGTGAAGGCGGTGAAGGCCAGCACCAGCGAGGCCGCGCCCAGCAGCGTCGCCGCGACCGCCGGCAGCACGCGCGGCGGATGGCGCTTGAGCAGCCGGGCATTGGCCTGCGCCGCGCCGACACAGCAGGCGGCGCTGGCCCCGAAGATCACGGCGCAGGTCGCGGCGCTCAACTCGTGCACGCCCATCAACGCGACCGGCGAGCCGGCGATGTGGGCGAACAGTGCGCCCACGCCTGCGACTGATACCTGAAGCACGAAGGCTCGCTCTTCGCGCTTCAGGTATCGCGCGCAGGGCTGGTGTGGCGGCTGCGCGCCAGAGGAACAACCGTGCCCGGCGCACGAAGGTGGAACCTTCATGCGCCGGGTATGAGGCGAGCGCCGGCGCCAGGAAGGGCCGGTCCGACGCGGCGGCCGCATGGGCGCCGGCAATGCCGAGCAGGTTGCGCCGTACGCACCGCTCCGCCGGCAAGGTCTCGGGCAAGACGAACCGCGTCAGCGCGAGACAGGCGACGCCATGGGCCGCCAGCACCCAGAAGATCGCGCGCCAGTCGGCGACCTGGAGCACCAGCCCGCCGAGCGAGGGCGCGAGGATCGGCGCCGCCCCCATCACCAGGATCAGCCGGCTCATCAGCCGCGCTGCCGCCGCGCCCCCGGCCACGTCGCGCATGATCGCGCGCGGGGTCACCATCCCGCCCGAGCCGCCGAACGCGACGGCGATCGCGGCGAAGGCGGGCAGGTACATGTCGACCGAGAGCGGCCCGACAGCGGTGAGCATGCCGACCACGAGCGCGAGACGGGTCTGGGACACGCGCGGAGAGAGGCACGCGGGCGGGCCGCGCGCAAGCGCGGCTCAGAAGCGGCGCAGCAGCCGGTCGATGTATTCGAGCTCGGGCTGCGGACGCTCGCGCTCGCCCGCGCGCCGGCGCAGCTCCTCCTGGATCTCGCGGGTGCGCTGCATCTCCATCTCCTCGGGTACGCGCACGTCGGAACCCTCGTCGCGGCCGCCGACCTGATCGCGCCGCGGCCGCCCGAGCGGATCGCGGCCCTGGCCCATCTCCCGGCCTTCGCCGGAGGTGTCGCCGCCCATCTCGGTGTTGTCGCCGCCCGGATCGCCGTCACCCTCGCCGGGCTCCATCATCATCATCCCCATCATCCCGGCCATCTGGTTCTGCATCTCGCGCCCGCCCTGCTGCAGGGCCTCGATCGCGCGCTGCTGCGCCCCCTGGGCACGCTCATTGTCGCCCTGCCCGAGCGCCTCCACCGCCTCGCGCATCGCCATGTCGGCCTGGCCGAGCGGCTCGGGCACGTCGCCGGTCATGTCGGCGAACTGGTCCATCAGCTCGCCGAGCGCGCGGCGCAGCGCCTGCTGCTGGCGCTGGTCCATCTCGCCTTCGGCCGCGCGCTGGCTTTGCTGCTGTTGCTGTTGCTGTTGCTGCGGCTGGCCCCGCGGCTGCTGCCCCGGCGAGGGCTGACGCCATTGCTGCTGCTGGCTGCGCGGCGGCTGGCGCTGCTGGCGATCCTGCTCGGCGCGCCGGTGGCTGCGGTCCAGCAACTGGCCCTGGCGCTGGAGCATGTCGTTGACCGCGCCCATCATCTGCTGGCCCTGCTCGCGCTGCTGCTGGCGCTCGGGGCTCTCCGTCCGGCTCATCCGGCCCTGCTGGAGCTGCTCGATCGCGCGTTCGAGCTCGGCGAGCTGCTGGCGCATCCGCTCCAGTTCGCCACGCCGCGCGGCCTCCTGCATCCGTTCGGCCATGCGCTGCATGTCGCGCATGTCGAGGGTGCGCGCGTTGCGGTCGAACGGCAGGGTCTCGACGCCGTCGCGGCGCATCTGCTCCATCAGCGCCTCGAAGTAGCGCTGCATCGCCTCCTGGAGCTGCCGGGCAAGACGCTCGAGCTCCGCGCGGTCCACCTCCTCGCCGCGCTCGGCCCGGTCCAGCGCCTCGCGCAACTGCTCGCGCAGCTCCGAGAGCTGACGCCAGGTGCGGTCGCGCCCGCCCTCCTCGATGCGGAGCGCGAGATCCCACAACAGCTCCTGCACCTCGGCGATCGCACCCTCGGTGCGGTCGAAGCGCAGCCGCGAGCGCGCAACGCGCAGGCCGAGGAAGACGGTGAAGTCGTGGTCGAACGCCTCCGGCGCGGCGGCGAGCCGGTCGAGCTCGCGGGTGTGCGCGCTGCGCTCGGCCGGCGCGAGCGTCATGCGCTTGCGCAATGCGACCAGCGCGCGCGCTACCGGATGCTCGAACCGCCGCTCAGGCAGCTCGACCGTCATCGTCTCGGAGCGTCCGGTCTGGTCCGCCCCGTCGCGCGCCTCGAGGGTGATCGTCACCGGCAGCCCGGCCCAGGGATGGGCGGAGAGATCGGGCTGGCCCGTGCCGCGCACATGCCGGGTCGCGCCACCCGGCACGGGCATCGGCACGGTCAGCGGCTCGGCCTCGGGCCGGGCGACCAGACGCAGGATCGCGTCCACCGCCACGACGCCGTAGTCGTCGCGCGCATCGAACTCGATGCGAAGCTGCGGCGTGCCCGGCCCGCGGCCGGGCGGGGCGACGAAGGCGACGGTCGGCGGGGCGTCGGTCAGCAGGCGCAGCGGCCAGGCGGCGAGTTCCCTGCCGTCGCGCGTGATCGCAAGCCGGCCGGGTGTGGCGAGCGTCGTCTCGGCGGCGAAGGACTGCGCGTCGAGGCTGCGGAACGCGACCTCGCCGCCGCCCGCATCGAGCCGTGGCGCACCGCCCGTGCCGCCTGACACGTGCACCGCGAGCCGGCTCGCCGTCGGCACGGTGATCGGGGCGGTGGCCGCGCCCGGCTCATGCCGGACGAACACCGGCGCCATGCCGGTATGGGCGGGCGGGGTGATCCAGAGCTCGAGCCGGAGCGGCAGCGGCGGCGCGGCGGGGGCGCCGAAGGAGGGCGAGACCGCGGCTCCCAGTCGCGGGCCTGTCTCCGGACCGGCGACGACCAGCGCCGCGAGCAGCGAGAGCGCGAGTCCGGCGCGCAGCGCCATCGGGTCGCGCCGCGGCAGGCCGGGATGCGGCGTGCCGACCTTGAGATTGGCCGCAGCCCTGGCCGCCCGCGCCTGATGCGCCGCCCAGAGTGCGGCGGTGGCGGGATCGGCGCCGCCGGCGGGCCGATCGGCGAGGCTCGCGAGCGGACGATGCGCGAGCCCCGAGGCGCGCTCCAGCCGCCGTTCGCCCTCGGCGCCGCCGGGCAGGCGGATCTGCCCCGCCGCCCAGACGATCGCGGCGCAGGCGGCGCAGAGGAATGCCGCGAGCACGATCAGGTGCAGCCAACCGGGCAGCAGCGGCAGCAGGCCGGTCAGCGCGATCACGCCGAAGACGCCGAGGATGCCGAGCAGCGGCGCGATCGCGGGCCAGACCCGCTCCCAAAGGATCGCTGCGCGCGCGAGGCCGCGCCGGAACCCGAGCCGCCGGATCGGCGGTGGCGGGAAGGGGGGCGGCGCGGCGCGGCTCATGGATGCATCATCACCCGGAAGCAAGCCAGGGCGGGATCACATCCTGGGCAATCAGCGCCTCGTGCGACTGTCTCGGGCGGATCACCGCGACCTCGTCTCCGCGCACCATCACGGCGGCGGCCAGCGGCCGCGCATTGTAGGTCGAACTCATGACCGCGCCGTAAGCGCCGGCATCCAGGATCGCCACCAGCTCTCCGGGTCCGAGGGGCGGCAGCATCCGTGCGCTGGCGAAGGTGTCGCCGCTCTCGCAGACCGGTCCCACCACCTCAGCCGGCGCGAGCGGCGCGTGCCACCGCGTCGCCGACACAGGAACGATCGCGTGCCACGCCTCGTAGAGGGAGGGACGGATCAGATCGTTCATCGCCGCGTCGAGGATCACGAAGCGGTGGGACGCGCCCTGCTTCTCGAGAATGACGCGCGCGAGCAGCAGCCCCGCCGGGCCGACCAGCCAGCGTCCGGGCTCCAGCATCAGCGGCAGGCCGATGCCGCCGAGGGTCTCGCGCAGGACATGCGCGAAGGCCGCGGGCGAGGGCGCGGGTTCGTTGCGGTAGGGGATGCCGAGCCCGCCGCCGCAATCGACCCGCTCCACCGGCAGTCCCTCCGCGCGCAGGGACCGCACGAGCTCGGCCAGCCGCGCATAGGCCGCGCGATAGGGTGCCAGCGCGGTGATCTGGCTGCCGATATGCACGGCCACGCCGCGCATGCGGATGCCGGCGCTGTTCGCCGCGCGCGCGTAGAGATCGCGCGCCGTATCGATGGGGATGCCGAACTTGTTCTCGGCCCTGCCGGTGGTGATCTTGGCGTGGGTGCCGGCATCGACATCCGGGTTCACGCGGAGCGCGACCGGCGCGCTGAGGCCCATGCTCGCGGCGATCGCGCTAAGCATCGCCAGCTCCTCGGCGCTCTCGACATTGATCTGGCCGACGCCGGCGGCAAGTGCGGTGCGGAGCTCCGCCTCGGTCTTGCCCACGCCGGAGAACACGATGTCGGCCGGCGCGATGCCGGCCGCGCGGGCGGCGAGGAACTCCCCGCCCGAGACCACATCCGCACCGGCGCCGAGGCGACCGAGCAGGCGCACCACGGCGAGCGCGTCGTTCGCCTTCATCGCGTAGTGGATGCGCGCATCGAGGCCGGCCCCCGACAGTGCCTCGGCCAGCGCGCGATAGCGTCCCTCGATCGTGGAGGCGGAATAGACCCAGCTCGGCGTGCCGTGCGCGGCGGCGATGCGCGCGACCGGCACGCCCTCGACCTTCAGCCCGGCCTCGATCGCGACCGAGAGATGCGGGCGCAGCGCGAGGATCTCGTCGAAGGACGGGTCCTCGTCAGCGCGAACCGGTGCAGGGGTGGCCATGTCAGCGTCTCCGTCCGGGCGGGGGCGGGAAGACCACGCGACCGCCTCCGCGCGGCGTGGTCTCGTCGCGTGGATAGGTGCGGGGGTAGATGACCTCCTCCTCCGGGCCGGGCGGCACCGGGTCGCCGCGCTTGCCGCATCCGACCAGGAGCACGGCGGCGACCAGCGCGAGCAGCAGGACCGCGCGGGTCCAGCGCCGGAGCGGCAGGAGGCAGCCCATGCCGGAAGTGCCGAATGCGCCCTGGAACATGGCGCCATGGTGCCTCAACCGTACCGCGCGCGCCATGCTCCCGCCGTCGCCTGGACCTGCCGGTCCGTTCTGGCCGTGGTATGGCTGGCCGCGCAGCATTTCCCTGCAGGCCAGGACCGCCCCGCCCGCCGCAGCCCGCCGCCTGACCGGTCTTGCCGTCCTGTGCTGGGCGCTCGGGCTTCTCTCGGTGGCGCTGCCCGTCCGGCTGATCGCCGACGGGCTCAGCCACGCGCGCGGCCTTCGAGGCGCTGGTCGGGGCCGGTGCGTCCGGGTCCGTGCTGACGCCCGCGGAGCGCGACCGCCTCGCACGGAAGCGCGCGAGCCCGCCGTCCGCTCGCACTCTCTCCGCCGATCAGCCGAACTGCGTGCGCCGGGCCACGGTCACCCGAGCCGCTCGCGCCAGGCCTTGGCCTGCGCCGCGACATTCGCCGGCGCGGTGCCGCCATAGCTCACGCGCGAGGCGAGCGAGGCCTCAACCGAGAGCACCGAGAACACGTCCTCGGTGATGCGCGGCTCGACCGCCTGCATCTCGGCGAGCGTCAGCCCCGCGAGATCCGTGCCCTTCGCCTCGGCCGCCGCCACCAGCCGGCCGGTGATGTGATGCGCGGTGCGGAACGGCAGGCCGAGCACGCGCACCAGCCAGTCGGCGAGGTCGGTCGCGGTCGCGAAGCCCTCGCCGGCCCAGCGCCGCATCGCCTCCGCGTTCGGCCGCATGTCGCGCACCATGCCGGCGGTCGCGGCGAGGCAGAGGGCGAGGCTGTCGGCCGTGTCGAAGATCGGCTCCTTGTCCTCCTGCATGTCCTTGCCGTAGGTCAGCGCCAGCCCCTTCATCACCGTCAGCAGCGCGACCAGGTTGCCGTTGATCCGCCCGGTCTTGGCGCGCACCAGCTCCGCCGCGTCCGGGTTGCGCTTCTGCGGCATGATCGAGGAGCCGGTGGTGAACGCATCCGAGAGCGTGACGAAGCGCCAGGGCGCGCTCATCCAGATCACGATCTCCTCGGC
>CALKJX010000274.1 GCA_937995555.1 uncultured Elioraea sp. | reverse complement strand
ATGGCCGGCACCCTGGATCCGCTCGGCCAGCGTGTCGCCCGAGGTGTCGGTCGCCGGCGTGCGCGTGTCCGAGATGGTCAGCACGGCGATGTTGACGGCGATGAAGGGGCGGCTCTCGTCGATCCGTGCCATGAACCCGTTTCCCTGGGCCGGGAGCGAGCGCGGCGCGGCTCAGTTAAGGTGCGCACCGCGGCCGGGATCCCGGGCGTTGATCTCCTCGGGTCCATCGTAGCGCGGCCAGCGCCCGGCGGCGAGAGCGTCGAGCGACGGCGCCGGCCGGCCGAGCCGGGAGGCGTAGATCCAGCTAAACGCGAGCACGCGCTGCACATAGGCGCGGGTCTCGTGGATCGGAATGGTCTCGAGGAACAGCAACGGATCGTTCCCGTACGACATCGAGCCGTTCCAGCGCGCGACATTGCCGGGCCCCGCGTTGTAGGCGGCTATCAGGCGCAGCAGATCGCCGTTCACCTCGGGGTGCCGGGCGAGATAGGCGATGTAGCGGCCGCCGATCTCGAGATTGAGGTCGGTGTCGTGCAGCCGGTGGCGCTGCCGGCCGGCGAGCTCGGGGCGGCCGGCGACGTAGCTCGCGGTGAGCGGCATGATCTGCATGACGCCACGCGCGCCCGCCCGGCTGATCGCAGCGGCATCAAAGTTGCTCTCCACCCGTGCCATGCCGATCACCAGCGCCGGATCGGCTACGCTCTCGTCGGGTCGCCAATGCGGCAGCGGGAAGCGCGCGTAGTCGCGCGGCCGGCCGTCGCGGCTCTCGACGAGCGGCGCGATCCGCATCGCGAGCTCGGCCATGCCGGACTGGCTGGTCACCACCAGCAGCGTGCGCGCGAGCGACGGATTGTCTGGCGCCGCGACCGCGAGGCGGCGCAGTTCCGCCTCCGCCCGCCCGGTCTGGCCGATCTGGATGAGGGCGAGCGCGCGCAGCCCCTGCGCGGTCTCGGCGAGCAGCGCGGCCTCGTTCTCGCCGAGCGTGTCGCGCTCCCAGGCGAAGCCGCCGGGGATGCCGAGCGCGCGCCGCGCGAGCAGCCCGTAGAAGCTGCGCGAGGACTGCGCCGCCTCCAGCAGCCAGGGCACGTAGCTGCGATGGTCGCGCTGGCGGAGTGCCGCGCGCGCGGCCCAGAACGCGCCCGCGGCGCGCCGCGCCGAGGAGCCGATCTCGGCCCGCGCGGTCGCCTCGAAATGCCGCCGCGCCGCGTCGATCCGGCCGAGGCGCCAGGAGGCGAGCCCGGCGAACCACTGCGCCTCGGCCACCGGCGGAGAACTGCGGATCGCCTCGAGCGCCTCGCGCAGCGCCCGCTCGTCCTGGTTGCGCAGGAACAGTGCGCGCGCGACCTCGGCGCGCAGGCTCGCCGCATAGGCCGGGTCGATGCGGCCGGCGGAGCGGATCGCGGCAACCGCGCGCGGGAACTCCTCCGCGCGCAGGTGTTGGCGTACGGTCCGGTCGAGTGCGGCGTTGCGCGCGAAGGCGCGTGTGCCGGCCTCGATCTCCTCAGGCGGGGTCTCGGCGACCGGCAGCTCATTCACCTCGACCAGGGTCGGCAGGGCCGTCGCGCGCGGTGCGCGCAGGCTGAGCAGGCGGTGGATGCGCGGCGCGTCCGGGTGGTCGGCATAGGCCTCGAGCCAGGCCGACAGTTCCTCGGGCCGCGCCCGCGTGTGCGGACCGAGCAGTCGGTCGGCGAGCACATGGCCCATCAGCAGCCGGTCCGACAGTCGGGCGATATCGGCATCCGCAGCCGCGAACCTGCCCGCCTCCTGGGCGGCGAAGATGCGTCGATAGAGCGCCGCGTCGGCCGGGCCGAGCACGCTCGGCAGATCGGACACACCGCCCAGCACCGGACGAGCCACCGCGAAGGCCATCTGGTCGCTGCCGCTAGCCGTGCCCGACAGGCCGACCAGTGTCAGGAATGCCGTCCCCCAGATCAGGCCCGCGGCGCGCCCGCGGCCCCATGCTCCCTCGGTTCCTTGCATGGCGAGGCCTGCGTTAACCGAGCGTCAATCATCTCGTCCACGCCGATATGCGGGACGAATCCCGCGTCACGAGATGGCCCACGCAGGATCAACAGGCTCGCGTGCGTTCCTCGCGTGCCTTAGTTCTGCCGTCTCTGTGGCAGGATGGAATCGAGCCGCCGCCGTAACGCCAGAAGATCGTTCCAGGCGTCGCGTTTCGCGCCAGGGTTGCGCAGCAGATAGGCCGGATGCAGCGTCGGCAGGGTCGGGACCGGCGCATCCAGGCCGGGAAGATCGAGTTCGCGCCAGCGTCCGCGCAATCGTGTGATGCCCTCGCGCGCGCCGAGCAGCCCGCGCGCCGGCACGCCGCCGAGCAGGACGATCAGCTTCGGCCGTGCCAGGGCGATGTGCCGCTTCAGGAACGGCAGGCAGACCGCCACCTCCGCGTCGGTCGGGTTGCGGTTGCCCGGCGGCCGCCACGGCAGCACGTTGGTGATGTAGACATCGCCCGCCTTCCGCGACAGGAAGATGCTCGCGAGCATGCGGTCGAGCAGCCGCCCGGACGGCCCGACGAAGGGCAGGCCCTCGCGATCCTCCTCCGCGCCCGGCCCCTCGCCGATCAGCATCACAGGCGCGGAAGGATCGCCATCCGCAAAGACAAGGTTGGTCGCGGTGTCGCGGAGCGCGCAGCCGTCGAAGGCGGCGAGGGTCGCGCGCAGCGCGGCGAGCGACTCCGCCGCCTCGGCCGCCGCCTCGGCGCGCGCGACCGCGCCGGTCGCAGGCGCCGCCACCAAGGGCACCGCCACCGGCGGCACGGCGCGCGCCGTCGGCTCGGCCCGGCGCGGCGGAGCCTCGGCCAGCCGATCCTGCGCCGTCTCCTCCAGCGCCTCGTCCGCGCCCCAGGCGAGTTGCAACGCCAGCGCGGCTTTCAGCTCGGAGCGCATCGCTCTGCCCAATCCCCGCTCCCCATGCTCTCGCGTGGCGGGCAGGATGCCTCTATCTCTGGCGTGGAGCCATGGGGGACCGCATGCAGCGCGAGGCGATGGAGTTCGACGTGGTGATCGTGGGGGCCGGGCCCGCCGGGCTTGCCGCCGCGATCCGGCTGAAGCAGGCCGCCGGCGCCGCCGGGCGCGAGATCAGCGTCTGCGTGCTGGAGAAGGGCGCGGAGGTCGGCGCGCACATCCTCTCCGGCGCGGTGCTGGAGCCGCGCGCGCTCGACGAGCTGCTGCCGGACTGGCAGGCGCTCGGCGCGCCGATCGACACGCCGGCGCGCGAGGACCGCTTCCTCTATCTGACGGCGAAACGCGCGATCCGGATGCCGACACCGCCGCAGATGCACAACAGCGGCAACTGGATCGTCTCGCTTGGCCGGGTGTGCCGCTGGCTCGGGGCGCAGGCCGAGGCGCTGGGGGTGGAGATCTATCCGGGCTTCGCCGCCGCCGAGATCCTGTTCGAGGGCGACCGCGTGGTCGGGGTGGCGACCGGCGACATGGGCATCGCCAGGGACGGCACGCCGAAGCCCTCCTGGCAGCCGGGCATAGAGCTGCGCGCCACCTACACGCTGTTCGCCGAGGGCTGCCGCGGCAGCCTGACGAAGCAGTTGGAGCGCAGGTTCGCGCTGCGCGAGGGCCGCCAGCCGCAGACCTACGCGCTCGGCATCAAGGAGCTCTGGGAGGTACCGAAGTCGACGCACCAGCCCGGGCTGATCCTGCACACGATCGGCTGGCCGCTCGCCTCCGACACCTATGGCGGCTCGTTCCTCTACCACTGGGGCGAGAACCTGATGGCCTACGGCTTCGTGGTCGGGCTCGACTACCCGAACCCGTGGCTCTCGCCGTTCGAGGAGACGCAGCGCTTCAAGACGCACCCTGCCATCCGACCCTTCTTCGAGGGCGCGAAGCGCATCGCCTATGGCGCGCGGGCGCTGAACGAGGGCGGGCTGCAGGCGATCCCCCGGCTGGTGTTCCCCGGCGGCGCGCTGATCGGCTGCGGCGCGGGATTCCTCAACGTGCCGAAGATCAAGGGCAGCCACACGGCGATGAAGTCCGGCATGCTCGCGGCCGAGGCGGTGGTCGAGGCGCTCGCCGGCGCCATGCCCGACGTGCTGGAATCGTATCCTTCCGCGTTGGAACGCTCCTGGGTGCACGAGGAGCTCGCGCGCGCGCGCAACATCCGCCCCGCCTTCGCGAAGTTCGGCCTCTGGGGCGGGCTCGCCTATGCCGGGATCGATACCTATCTGCTGCGCGGCCGCGCACCCTGGACCTTCGGCCACCGCCCCGACCACGAGAGCCTGAAGGAGGCCTCGGCCGCCCCGCGCATCGACTACCCGAAACCCGACGGCGTGCTCACCTTCGACCGGCTCTCCTCGGTGTTCCTCTCCAACACCAACCACGAGGAGGACCAGCCGAGCCATCTGCGCCTCGCCGACCCCTCGATCGCGGTCGCGCACAACCTCGCCCGCTACGGCGGTCCGGAGGCGCGCTATTGCCCCGCCGGGGTCTACGAGTTCGTCGGCGTCGAGGAGGGCCAGCCGCGGCTCGTCGTGAACGCGCAGAACTGCGTGCACTGCAAGACCTGCGACATCAAGGACCCGAAGCAGAACATCACCTGGGTCACGCCCGAGGGCGGCGGCGGACCGGTCTATGCCTCGATGTGAGGTCCCGCGGACCCGCCTTTCCATGGCGTGGCGTGCCGCCCTGCGATACTCTGCCTCGATGCCCTCCCGGGTCCACCCCCCACGCGCGCTGTCCCGCGTCGCGCTGCTGCCGCTGGTGCTGCTGGCCGCCTGCGCCTCCGGCCTGCCCGCCGGCAGCTCGGGGCCGCCGCCGGTCCGCGAAGGCCGGTTCCAGCCGACCGGCGCGTTCGGCAACTACCTCGCCGGCCGCTTCGCGGCCGCCGAGACCGACACGGCGGCGGCGGCGCAGTTCTTCGACCGCGCGCTCCAGGCCGATCCGGCCGATCCCGAGCTGTTGACGCGCGCGTTCCACGCCGCACTGGCCGACGGGCGGGATGCCGCCCCGCTTGCCCGGCGGGTGCTGGCGCAGCAGCCAGCCGCCCTGCTGCCGAGCCTGGTGGTCGCAGCCGAGGAGGCGCGCGAGGGCCGGTTCGACCAGGTCGAGCAGCGGCTGCGCGCCCTGCCGCGTCAGGGTACGGGACAACTGCTCCAGCCGCTGCTGCTCGCCTGGGCCCAGGCCGGGCGCGGGCATTGGGAGCAGGCCTTGGCCACGCTCCGCCCGCTGGCCGACGGTGCGCGGTTCCGCGGCGCCTTCGCGCTGCATGCGGGGCTGATCGCCGATCTCGCCGACCGGCCGCGCGAGGCCGA
>CALKJX010000273.1 GCA_937995555.1 uncultured Elioraea sp. | reverse complement strand
AGCGCGGCCATGCTCGCGCGGTAGGCGAGCTCGATCGGGTTCGGCGTGCCGGGTGGCGGACGGTTGCGCTGCGCGTCGAGGGTGATCGCGAGGGCGGCTGCCGTATCGGGCACCGCCGCCTCCATAGCCTCGGGCAGCGAGGGAACGGTCTCGAGCTGCGAGGCCAGCCATCCTCGCGGGTCGGTGCCGATGCGGGCAAGCTCGCCCGGCGCAGGGCCAAGCCCGAAACGGATCGCGGCGATCGCGGCGTCGCGGCGGGACATGACCGCAAAGTAGTCCGCTGCCCTCGGGCAGCACGATGGCGGCGATGTGACGAAGCGTTACGGCGTGGTCAGTGCCAGGCGCCGTCGGGCCACTCGACGGGGTTGTTGAGATAGTACTCGTCGCGCGGAAAGAGGTCGGTGTTCACCTCGCCGCCGGGGCGGGGGGTGTCGGGGCCCCACACCACCGGCGGCTCGGCGAACATGCGCGCGAACTCGGCCGGGTTCACTGCCGCCCGCGCGGCCCAGGCGCGGAATGCCGGGCTGTCGAGCCGTGCCAGCACCGCCTCGCGGTCCCATGGAATGGGCGCGTTCGATCCCACCAGCACCGACAGTGGCCGCAGCAGGATCGCGTGCGGGAACACGCTGACGAAGCTTTGCACCACCCGCCTGGTCGGCGCCCATTGCACGAACAGCCCGTCGGGCTTGAGGTGGTCGCGCACCAGACGCAGGAACTCCACCGAATAGAGCATGCCGCTGTGCGAGGTCTGCGGCAGGATCGCGTCGGCCTCGACCACGTCCCAGCGGCGGTTGGAGACGAAGATCTCGCGCCGTCCGTCGCCCACCGCGAGCTCGAAGCGCGGGTCGCGCGCGAGCCAGGCCGGCGCGCTGTCGGGGTAGAGCGCGGCGTAGTCGCGGATGACGCGGTAGACCGGCTGGATCAGCTCGATCGCGCGCACGCTCCGCGTCTCCGGATTCCAGCCGGCGGCGTAGGGCGTGCCGCCCGAGCCCACACCCACCACCATCACCTCGTGCGGGGCCGGGTGGATGGCGGGGCCGAGCGCGCCGAGCAGCACGTGGTGCGGCCAGAACGGCACACGGCTCTGGGTATGGCCGGTGATGAACATCGGCCCCGCCCCGTCCTTGAGCCGCAGCACCGCCACGCCGGAGCGGTCCTCGGCGACCAGTGCGCGCTGGCCGTCCTCCACCGCGTGGATGCGCGCCCACCAGGCGGCGTTGCCCGGGAACACCGCAATCGCGGCGACCATGGCGGCGGCGAGCGCGAACGCCGGAACGTCGCGCCGGCCCTCGCGCGCGCTGCGCCAGAGCCACCAGCCGAGCATCGCGAGTGCCAAGCCGAGCAGTGCCGCCGCCGTGCCCGACGTGCCGAGCACGTGCAGCAGGACGAGGCCGCAGACCAGGCTGCCGGCCGCGTTGCCGATGATGTTGCCGAGCTGGACGATGCCGACGCGGAACCCGACCGAAGCCATGTCGCGCTGCACCGCCCGCTGCACCACCGGGAAGCTCATGCCGAGCAGGAAGGCCGGCATGCCGATCAGCACAATCGACAGCAGGGCGAGCCAGCCGAGCGCCGGCAAGGTGGTGCGGAACGAGTCCATTCCCATCACCGCGGCGAAAGGCGGCCAGGGATAGACGAGCCAGAGGCCCAGCAGGGTCGCGGCAGCGAACAGCCCGGCCCAGGCCTGCAGCAGGATGAAGGCGCGGCGCACATCGGCGATGCGCTGCACCCGGCGCGCGCCGTAGAGCATCCCGGCCGCATCCGCGACCAGGAAGACGCCGAGGATCAGAGGGAACGCGTAGGCCGAGCCCTGGCCGGCGATCCCCAGCACGCGCACCCAGAGGATCTCCAGCGCGACGATCAGGAAGCCCGAGAGGAACACCAGCAGGGTCCAGGCCGGCAGGCCGAGCGCGCCGGGCTGCGCCGCCGGCACATCGGCCGGCACCGTGGCGGCGCGCCGCGGCGTGTCGGGCAGGCGTGCGCACACCGCGAGCGCCGCCGCGCCGGCGAGCAGGTTCAGCACCGCGCCCAGCCGGAGCGAGGCCTCGAAGCCGATCGCGCCGACGATCAGGAACCCGCCGATCAGCGTGCCGGCGGCGGCACCCAGAGTGTTGATGCCGTAGAGCATGCCGATCCGGTTCGCCGCCGTCTCGATCCGCGCCACCACCGCCTTCGCGAGCACCGGCAGCGACAGCCCCATCAGGAGGGTCGGCACCAGCAGGCCGGCGAAGCAGATGCCGAACACCTCCCATCGCCCGGTGAGCAGCGGCCCCAGCCGCTCCACAACCAGGTCAAACAGGAACGGGCGCGAGAGCAGCGCGAACCCGGCGATCCCGGCCTCGATCAGTGCGAAGGCCAGCGCCGCGCGCCGCGGCGCCAGCCGGTCCGCGACCAGCCCGGCCGCCAGCGAGCCGAGCCCGAGCCCGAGCAGGAACGCGCCCACCACCAGCGCCGCCGTCACCGCGTCGGAGCCGGCGAACAGCCCGAGCATGCGCTGCCAGATCACCTGGTAGAGCAGGGCCGCGAAGCCCGAGGCGAAGAACGCCCCGCCCATGACCCAGACGACGAGGCGCTCGTCCGCGCGCGCCCGGACGGCGCTGCCCCCCACCCCGTGCATGCCTCCCCTCTTGGCCCCTCCCGGCCGCCATGTGATCCTTACCGCCTCATGACGGCACACCGTGTCGGAATCACGGCACCGTGAGTGCCGCGGGAGTCATCGCCGCCCATGCCAGATCCGCTCCGTCTCGCCATCGTCGGCACGGGCCATTTCGGCCGCTACCATGTGCTCAAGGCCGCCGCCGAACCGCGCGTCACACTGGTCGGCGTGGTCGATCCCGACGCCGGGAAGGCCGCGCGCGTCGCCGCCGAGGGCGGGACGCGGGCGCTGCCCGATCTCGACGCCGCCCTCGCCGAGGCCGAGGCGGTGATCGTCGCCGCGACCACGCGGACGCATCACGCGCTCGGGCTGCGCGTGCTGGAGGCCGGGCGTCACCTGTTCATGGAGAAGCCGCTCGCCACCACCCTCGCCGAGGCCGATGAGCTGGTCGCGCTCGCAGCCGCGCGCGCGGTGGTGCTCCAGGTCGGGCATCTTGAGCGCTTCTCGGTCGCGCGGGCGGCCCTGGCGCGACACGTGTCCCGGCCGCTGGCGATGGAGTTCGCGCGGCTCGCGCCGTTCCGCGAGCGCGGCACGGACGTCTCGGTCGTGCTCGACCTGATGATCCACGACATCGATCTCGCGCTGACGCTGGCGGAGGCGCCGGTCGCGCGGGTCGAGGCGGTCGGCCGGAAGGTGCTGTCCGATCGGCTCGACTTCGCCCAGGCGCGGCTGGCCTTCGGCAACGGCGCGGTCGCCAGCCTGACCGCGAGCCGTGTCAGCCCGGGCGTCGAGCGGGTGGCGCGGCTGTTCGATGCGCAAGGGTCGATCGCGGTGGATTTCGTCGGCCGCCACCTCGCCCGCTTCGACCGCGACGGCAGGCACGAGGAGGCCTGGCAGGACGCCGATCCGCTCGCCGCGCAGCTCGCCGCCTTCGTCGCCGCGGTGCGCGGCGAGGCGCCGGTGGCGGTGGACGGCGCGGCCGGCCGGGCGGCGCTGGAAGTGGCGCTGGCGGTCGAGGCCGCCTGCCTCACAGCCGGCGCATGAAGGTTCCACCTTCGTGCGCCGGGTATTGTTCTTCCTCTGGCGCGCAGCCGCCACACCAGCCCCGCGCGATACCTGAAGCACAAAGCTCGAGCCTTCGTGCTTCAGGTATCAGCGATCCGTCAGCCTGAGCTCGATCCGCCGGTTGCGCGCGTAGGCCTCGGTCGTGTCGGCCGGGTCGAGCGGCTGGAACTCGCCGAAGCCGGTGGCGGCGAGACGGCTCTCCGGCACGCCGAGCAGCGAAAGCAGCCGCACGACGTTGATGGCGCGCGCCGCCGAGAGCTCCCAGTTCGAGGCGAAGCGGCCGCCCGGCGCCAGGGGCGTGCGGTCGGCGTGGCCATCGACGCGCAGCATCCACGGCACATCCGAGGGGATGTCGCGCGCGATCTCGCGGACCACCCCGGCGATGCGGCGGAGCTGCTCGGCGCCCTCGGCGTTCAGATCGGCCGAGCCTGGCGGGAACAGCACCTCGGACTGGAAGACGAAGCGGTCGCCGACGATCTGGATGTCGGGCCGGTTGCCCAGCACCTCGCGCAGCCGGCCGAAGAACTCGCTGCGGTAGCGTTGCAGTTCCTCCACCCGTGTGGCGAGCGCCAGGTTCAGCCGCTGGCCGAGATTGGCGATCTGCACGTCCTTGTCGCGCGCCTCGGCTTCCGCCACCTCCAGCGCCGCGCTGATCCGCGCGATCTGCGCGCGCAGCTCCTCGATCTGGCGGTTCAGCAGCGCGACCTGGGCGCGTGCGGTCTCGCCGAGCCGGCGCTCGTCGGCGAGGATCGCCTCCACCGCGCGGCGGCGCTCCTCCTCGGTGGTGGCGCGTGCCGCCGCGTCGGCGGCCTGTTCCTCGAGCCGGTCGCGCAGCGCCGTCAGCGGCTCGATCTGCTGCGTCAGACGGGCGATCTCGGACAGGCGCAGGGCGATCGTCTCGCGGTCGGTCTCGACCTGGCGGTCAAGGGCGGCGATCTGATCGCGCATGCGCGCGAGCGTCTCGCGCTCCGCCTCCAGCGCGCGGCGGGTCTCGGCGAGCAGTCGCGCGGTCTCGGCGAGTTCGCGCGCACGCTGCGCCGCGACTTCCTGCGAGGCGGCGAGTTGCTGGCCGCGCTGTTCGGCGAGCGTCCGCGCCGCGGCGAGGTCGCGGTCGCGCTGTTCGGCCAGCGCCTGCAGCGCCGCCGCGTCGCGCGCGCGTTGCTCGGCGAGCGCGGTCGCGGCGGCGGCGTCGCGGGCGCGGCTGTCGGCGTCGATGCGGGCCTGGTCGGCGCGGGTGAGCGCCTCGGCAAGCTGCGATTCGAGGCGGGTGACACGACTGGCCGCAGCCTCCGCGCGCGCGGTCGCATCGGCGAGCAGCGCCGCGATGCGGTCGCGGTCGGTACGCAGCGCATCGCGCTCGGCGCCAGTGCGGTCGCGTTCGGCGGTGGCGAGGGCGAGCTGGCGGGTCAGCGCGTCGCGCGCGGCCGCCGCGGCCTGGAAGTCGGTGGAGAGGCGCGAGACCGAACGGCGCAACTCCTCGCTGGTGCCACGTTCGAGCGCGAGCAGGTCGGAGAGCTCGGCGATCTGGCGGTTGAGGCGGGCGAGCGCCTGGTCGCGGCCGGAGAGCGCGGCGGAGAGGAAGGCCTGGGAAAGGACGAAGACCAGCAGGACGAAGATGATGACCATCAGCAGGGTGGACAGCGCGTCCACGTAGCCGGGCCAGGGATCGAAGCCGCCGCGGCCGCGGCGGGAACTCGAAGCCGCCATGGGCTACGCCTTGCAGGGGACCCTGCCCCCTGCACGCCCGGCAGGGGCCATCGGCCCCTGCACCCCAGGAAGCTTCATCGCGGCTGATCCTCCGCGATCGCCGCGATCGTGCGCGCGAGCAGCTTGATCTCGGAACGGATCTCGTTGGTCGTCTGCGTCCGCCCCTGCATCATCTCCTCGAGCATCCGCGC
>CALKJX010000272.1 GCA_937995555.1 uncultured Elioraea sp. | reverse complement strand
GACGCCGTCGGAGGCCGCGAACCCGCCTGACCGCCTCGTTGACGCGGCACGCGGCCCGGCTAGGCTCCGGGGTCGCCACGATGGCGCAACAGACGAGGAAACGCCGATGACCAGGATCACGCGCCGCGCCGTGCTCGGCGCCGCCGCCGCCCTCGCCGCCCCGCTGCCGCTGCGCGCCCAGCCGCGCGCGATCCGCTGGGGCGAACAGCTGCCCGCCAACCATCCGCAGGTGCAGATGGTGGACCGGATCGCGCGCGAGGTGCGCGAGAAGACGGGCGGGCGGCTGGAGATCCAGTCCTTCCCCGGCGGCCAGCTCGGCTCCGGGCGCGACATGATGGAGGCCGTCTCGACCGGCGCGCTGCAGTTCACCACCGACGGTGCCGGCGCGCTCGCCGCGTTCCTGCCGCCGCTCTCGGTGATCGAGGCGCCCTATCTGTGGCGCGATGCCGCGCACATGGCGAAGGTCGCGGCCACGCCGATCTTCGCGCGGCTGAACGAGCAGCTCGTCGCGCGGCGCGGCATGCGCATGATCGGCATCACCTACTACGGCAAGCGCCACCTGACCTCGTCGGCCGCCAAGCCGGTGCGCGCGGTGGGCGACATGGCCGGCTTCCGCCTGCGCGTGCCGCCCGTCGATGTGTTCCGCGCCATGGTCGAGGCGTGGGGCGGGCGGCCGACGCCGATCGCCTTCCCCGAACTCTACCTCGCGCTCGCCCAGGGCGCGGTGGACGGGCAGGAGAACCCGCTGCCGACCATCCACTCGGCGAAGCTGTTCGAGGTGCAGAAGCATCTCGTGCTGACCGGCCACATCATCACCCCGCGCATGCCGATCGTGAACGAGGCGTTCTGGCGTTCGCTCGCAGCCTCCGACCGCGATGCGCTCGAAGCAGCGATCGCCGCGGCCGCGCGATGGCAGGACGCCGAGCTCGCGCGCCAGGAGGGCGAGCTGGTCGCGACGCTGAAGGGTGCCGGCATGGAGGTGATCGAGGTGGACGTGGCCGCGTTCCGCGCGCCCGTTCTGGCGAAGGTGCCCGCACAGTTCGCCGACCGCTGGGGCCAGGGCACCTTCGACACGCTCGCAGCCCTTTGATCGCGCGTCTCGGCGCGGCGGCGGGGCAGGTGCTCGCCGCCGCGGCCGCGACCCTGCTGCTCGCGCTGCTGCTGACCGTGCTGGTCGGCGTCGGCGCGCGCGCCTTCGCCCACCCGCTCGCCTGGACCGAGGAGGCCGCCCAGCACCTGCTGGTCTGGACCGGCTTCGTCGGGATCGTGATCGCCGCGCGCAACGGCTCGCATATCCGCATCGAGGCGGTGCTGAACCGGCTGCCGCCGTCCGCGCGCACGGCGCTGGCGATCGTGCTGCACGCGCTCGTCATCGTGTTCGCGCTGCTGCTGCTGCGCGAGGCGCCGGCGCTGATCGGGCGCAACTGGGACGTCGAGTGGGTGAGCCTGCCGCTCCCGTCCGCGCTGCTCTACATCCCGGTGCCGATCGCCGCGCTCGGGCTGATCCTGACCGCGCTCGCCGGGATCGCGTCGCTGCTGCGCCGGGAGCGCTCGCCGTGACCGAGACGATGCTGGTCGTGCTCGGGCTCTGGCTCGTCTCGCTGTTCCTCGGCCTGCCGCTGTTTGCGGGCCTCGGCCTCGCCTCCTTCGCGTTCGTCTGGCAGGCGGGGATCCCGCTGGGGATCGTGCCGCAGCGGATGGCGCAGGCGGCGAACTCCTTCCCGCTGCTCGCCGCCCCGCTGTTCATCCTGATGGGCAACGTGATGAACGCCTCCGGCGTGACGGAGCGGATCTTCCGCTTCGCCACCGCCGCGGTGGGGTGGCTCCGCGGCGGGCTCTGCCACGCCAACATCGTCGCCAGCGTGCTGTTCGCCGGCATGTCGGGCTCGGCGGTGGCGGATGCGGGCGGCATCGGCACGATCGAGATCAAGGCGATGCGCGATGCCGGCTACGACGACGAGACGGCGGCCTCGGTGACGGCCGCCTCGGCGACGATCGGGCCGATCATTCCGCCCTCGCTGCCGATGGTGATCTATGCGGTGAGCGCGGATGTCTCGATCGGCGCGCTGTTCCTCGCCGGCGTGATCCCGGGCCTGCTGATGGCGGGGGCGCTGATGGCGCTGGTCGTGATGGTGGCGCGCCGCAGGGGCCTGCCGCGCGCGCCCTTCCCCGGCATGAGCGGGCTCGCGCGCGCCTTCGCCGACGCCTTCCTGTCGCTGCTGACACCGGTGATCCTGTTCGGCGGGCTGGTCTCGGGGCTGTTCACGCCGACCGAGGCGGCGGCGGTCGCGGCCGGCTACGCGCTGCTGCTGGGGCTGGCGATCTACCGCTCGCTGCCGCTCGCGCATCTGCCGCGCCTGCTCGCCGAGACGGTCGAGACCACCGGCGTTGTGCTCGCACTGCTGATGACCGCGACCGCGCTGGCCTGGTGCCTCTCGCTCTCGCGCATCCCGCAGATGCTGGGGCCGATGATCGTCGCGACCGTCGGCGATCCGCTGCTGTTCCTGCTGGCGGTGAACCTCGTGCTGCTGCTGGTGGGCATGGTGATGGAGGCGATCGCGGCGATGCTGGTGCTGGTGCCGATCCTGGTGCCGGCGGCAGCCGGCTTCGGCATAGACCCGGTGCATTTCGGCCTGATCTTCGTGCTCAACCTGATGATCGGCACGATCACCCCACCCGTGGGCATCGTGCTGTTCGTCACCGCGCGCATCGCCGGCATGCCGTTCGACCGCCTGACGCGCGCGATCGTGCCGTGGCTCGCGCCGCTGGTCGCGGTGCTGCTTGCCGTGACGCTGCATCCGCCGCTCGCGACCTGGCTGCCGCGGCTGGTGCTGGGGTGAGAGGCGCGCGTGCTATGAGGCGCGCATGACCCGACCGCCCGATCCCGCGCTCGGCCCGCTCGGCCGCCGCCTCTGGCGCGACCATGCGCAGGGCGAGTCCCGCCGCCTGCTCGCCGTGTTCGCGCTGATGGCGGTGGTGTCGGGTGCCACCGGCCTCTATCCCGTGGTGATCGACTGGGCGTACCGGCTGTTCGAGGCGCGCGATTCCCGCGTGATCTGGCTCGTGCCGCTGGTCGCGATCCTGGTCGTCTGCGCCAAGGCCGCCGCGCAGTACGCGCAGGTCGTGTTGATGCAGCGCGTGGTGCTCGGTGTCGTGCTGTCGCTGCAGCGCGCGATGTTCGACCGGCTGCTCGCCGCCGATCTCGCGCGGCTGCAGGCCGAGCCCACCGGCCGCTTCGTCTCGCGCTTCACCAACGATGTCGCGGTGATCCGCGAGAGCCTCTCGCGCGCCGTCGCCGGCGTGGTCGATGCGCTGACCGTGGTCGCGCTGGTCGCGGCGATGCTCTGGCTCGACTGGGTGCTGACGGCCTTCGCCCTGCTGGTCGTGCCGATCGCCGTCGTCCCCATCAACGCCATCGGCACGCGGATGCGCCGCGCCTCGAAGGCGCAGCAGGAGCAGGCGGGCGAGGTGGTCGCGCTGCTGACCGAGAGCCTGACAGGCGCGCGCATGGTGCGCGCCTACGGGCTCGAGGACTACGAGCGCGCCCGCGCCGGCCGCGCGTTCCGCACCTGGTTCGATTCCCTGATGCGCGTGGTGCGCGGCCGCGCCCGCGTCGATCCGGTGCTGGAGGCGATGGGCGGGGTCGCGGTCGCGGGCGTGATCGCCTTCGCGGGCTGGCGCATCGCGTCGGGCGCCGCCTCGGCCGGGCAGTTCACCGGGTTCGTGGCCGCCCTGCTGATCGCGGCGCGGCCCATGCGCGCGCTCGGCACGCTGTCGGTCGCGTTGCAGGAGGGGGCGGCGGCGGTCGCGCGGTGCTTCGCGCTGATCGACGAGACCCCGCAGGTCGCCGACGCGCCGGAGGCGGTGCCGCTCGGGTCCGGGCCGGGGCGGATCGTGTTCGAGCGCGTCTCGTTCCGCTATGGAAGCGACGGACCCGCCCTGCACGACGTCTCGCTCGAGATCGCGCCTGGAACCACGGTCGCCGTGGTCGGCGCTTCGGGGGCCGGCAAGACCACGCTGGTCAACCTGATCCCCCGCTTCGCCGACCCGACCGAAGGGCGCGTGCGGATCGACGGGCAGGACCTGCGCAGCGTCACGCTCGCCTCACTCCGCCGCGCGATCGCGCTCGTCAGCCAGGAGGTGGTGCTGTTCGACGACACGGTGCGCGCCAACATCGCGTTCGGCCGGCTCGACGCCCCGGAGGCCGAGATCGAGGCGGCGGCGCGCGCCGCCGAGGCCCATGCGTTCATCGCCGCGCTGCCCGAAGGCTACGGCACGCGGGTCGGCGATCGCGGCCTCAGGCTCTCCGGCGGCCAGCGCCAGCGCATCGCGCTCGCCCGCGCGCTGTTGCGCGATCCGCGCATCCTGCTGCTCGACGAGGCGACCAGCGCGCTGGATGCCGAGACGGAAGCGCGCGTGCAGGCGGCGCTCGAGCGGCTGCGCGCCGGGCGCACCACCGTGGTGATCGCGCACCGGCTCTCCACCGTGCGCTCTGCCGATCGGATCGTGGTGCTCGAGGCCGGCCGCGTGGTCGAGGACGGGCCGCACGAGGCGCTGCTCGCGCGGGGCGGCGCCTATGCGCGGCTGGTCGCGGCGCAGGCCTTCGCGGCGGAGCCTACTCCCGCCGCAGCAGACGGTCGGTGATGAAGGTGCCGAGGCGCCCGGCGCGGAAGTCCGCGCGCAGCGCCTGCTCGTCATAGGCGCCGCGCACCCAGTCGAGGAAGCCGATCCCGCTCGCGGCGTGCGCGGCCGCGTAGCGATCGAGGAACGCATCGAGGATGCCGGTCCTGCCGGCGGCGACATGGCCGTAGCGCCAGGAGAGCTGCCGCGCCGCCTCCTCGACCGGGCGGCCGCGCAGAAGCAGATAGACCGCCGCAACGAGCCCCGCCCGGTCCGCGCCCGACTTGCAGTGGATCAGCGCCGGGTAGGCGATCGTCTCGAACAGCCCGGCGAGGCGCAGGATGCGGTCCTTGTGCGGCGCGCAGCGGCTTTCGAACGGCGCGTCGATCATCGTCAGGCCGAGGCGGGCGCAGGCCTCGCGCGCCAGCACGTCCGAGCCGCAGTCGCGCTGCCCGCGCAGGTTCAGCACCGTGCGGATGCCGCGCCGGGCCTCCAGCGCGAGCTGGAACGGCAGCGGCTGGTTCGAGCGATAGAGCCGCCCCGCCTCCACCACGCCGCGGTTGCGCCAGCCGAGGCGCAACACCGCGTGGTCGACGAACAGCGCGTCGGCCCAGGCACGGAGCCGGCCCGAGGTCGTGTCGAGCGCGAAGGAGGAGGCGGTCACGCGGCAGAGATGGCCGAGCGCCGGGGCGGGCGCAAGCCGGCGCCCGGATGACGTCCGGCACCTGGCGGGCTAGGCTCGGGCATCCATCCGCAACCCCCCGAGGACCACGACGCATGCCCGGCCCCGTGAAGATCTACGGCATTCCCCGTTCGCGCGCCTTCCGCTGCCTGATGGCGGCCGAGGAGGCAGGGGTGGAGTACGAGCTCGTGCCCACCGACTTCACCGAGGGCGTGAAGACCGACGCGTTCCGCGCGATCAATCCGAATGCGAAGATCCCCGCTCTGGCGGACGGCGACACCGTGCTGTTCGAGAGCCTGGCGATCAATCTCT
>CALKJX010000271.1 GCA_937995555.1 uncultured Elioraea sp. | reverse complement strand
TGCAGGACCTCGCCGCTCGCATGGCGATCCGCGGCGCCGACGTGATCAAGGTGCTGATGCGCATGGGCGTGATGGCGACCATCACGCAGAGCCTGGATGCGGACACGGCGGAGCTGGTTGTCACGGAACTCGGCCACAAGCCGAAGCGCGTGAGCGAGAGCGATGTCGAGCTCGGGCTCGAAGGCGTGGCGGATGCCGAGGCCGACCTGAAGCCGCGCCCGCCGGTGGTCACCGTGATGGGCCATGTCGATCACGGCAAGACCAGCCTGCTCGATGCGCTGCGCCAGACCGATGTCGCCGCCGGCGAGGCGGGCGGCATCACGCAGCCTATCGGCGCCTATCAGGTCGAGCTGCCCTCGGGGCAGAAGATCACCTTCATCGACACGCCCGGCCACGAGGCGTTCACGGCGATGCGCGCACGCGGCGCGTCCGTCACCGACATCGTCGTGCTGGTGGTGGCCGCCGATGACGGCGTGATGCCGCAGACGGTCGAGGCGATCCGCCACGCGCGCGCGGCGAACGCGCCGATCATCGTGGCGATCAACAAGATCGACAAGCCGGACGCGAAGCCCGAGCGCGTCCGCACCGAACTGCTCCAGCACGAGGTGGTGGTCGAATCGATGGGCGGCGAGACCATCGATGTCGAGGTCTCGGCGCTGAAGAAGATCAATCTCGACAAGCTGGAGGAGGCGATCCTGCTGCAGGCCGAGATCCTGGACCTGAAGGCGAACCCGAACCGCGCGGCCGAGGGCACGGTGATCGAGAGCAAGCTCGATCGCGGCCGCGGCCCGGTCGCGACCGTGCTGGTGCAGAAGGGCACGCTGCGCCAGGGCGACATCGTCGTCGCCGGCGCCGAGTGGGGCCGCGTGCGCGCGATGCTGGACGACAGGTCGCGCCAGTTGAAGGAGGCGCTCCCGTCGATGCCGGTCGAGATCCTCGGCCTCGCCGGCGTGCCGTCCGCGGGCGAGCCGTTCGTCGTGGTCGAGAATGAAGGCCGCGCGCGCGAGATCAGCGAGTTCCGCCAGCGCAAGCTGCGTGAAAAGGCGGCTGCCGGCTCGGTCGCCGCGCGCGGCACGCTCGACCAGATGCTCGCACGCATCCAGGCCGGCGAGCAGAAGGAAGTCGCGGTCGTGATCAAGGCCGACGTGCAGGGCAGTGCGGAGGCGATCCAGGCCACCGTGCAGAAGCTCGGCAATGAGGAGGTGCGCGTGCGCGTGCTGCACACGGCGGTCGGCCAGATCACCGAGTCCGACGTGCAGCTCGCCAAGGCGTCGGATGCGGTGATCGTCGCGTTCAACGTGCGCGCGACCAGCCAGGCACGCGATCTCGCGCAGCGTGACGGGGTGGATATCCGCTACTACTCGATCATCTACGACGTCGCCGACGACATCGAGAACCTGGTGAAGGGCAAGCTCGCGCCCAAGCACCGCGAGAAGTTCCTGGGCTATGCCGAGATCCGCAAGGTGTTCGACATCACCAAGGTCGGGAAGGTGGCGGGCTGCATGGTGACGGACGGCGTGGTGAAGCGCGGCGCGGGCGTGCGGCTCTTGCGCGACAACGTGGTGATCCACACGGGCGAGCTCAGCCAGCTCAAGCGGTTCAAGGACGATGTGCGCGAGGTGGCGAAGGGCTACGAGTGCGGCATGGCCTTCGCGAACTACAACGATATCCGCGAGGGCGACGTGATCGAGTGCTTCGAGACGGAGACCGTGCCGGCGTGACCGGGTTCGGGCCGGGGCAGGCGCCGGCCCGGATTGGTTGATCAGCCGCCGCGCCTGAACGGGCGCGCCTCCATGAGGGCGGCACGGAGCTTGGACCGGCGCGGCCCCGGCGCGGTATCGACCCTGGCCGACATCGCTCCCTCCGGCCGGCCGATGTCCCGGCAGTCCGGTGCGCAGGGCGGTGACGGAGCCGCTTCGCCCGCTCCGCCGGGACCGCGCTGCTGCGCAACTCCTGTCGGCAGCCGAGCCTGCGCCGGACCGGATCGCCCGGGTCCCAGACAGGCTCTGACGCGGCAGGAGGCGATCCTGCGCGGCCGCGAGCGCCGTCGCGACGGCCGCCGGGAGACGCGCTCGAGATCTGGATCTCAAGAAAAGCCGCGAAGCTCGACGTGGCCCGACTGGGACGTCCCCGCTTCCGTCTACCCCCCACGTCCAGCCATGGCGTCCCCCGCATCCGCCGGCAGGCGCAGACAGACCGGCACCGCCAGCGCCGCCACCAGCGTCACGGCAAAGAAGGCCGTCGAGAAATCCCCCGCCGCCGGGTGCGCGCGCCCGGACACGCGCCTCGCCATCTCGAGCGCGCCGGCCGCCGCCACCACCCCCAGCGTCAGCGACACCTGCTGCGCGGTCGAATAGAACCCGGTCGCGTCCGCGGTGCGATGCCGGCGGATGTCGGCGAACGCCACGGTGTTGAAGGCCGTGAACTGCAACGATCGGAAGAACCCGCCGACCGCCAGCATCAGATGCATCGCCCAGACCGGCCACGCGGCTCCCATCAGCCCCATCGCGCCGATCGAGGCCGCCGAGGCCACGCCGTTCGCCACCAACAGCCGCCGGAACCCGAACCGGCGCAGCAGCGGCGCCGCAGCGATCTTCATCGCGATCGCGCCCACGGACGCCGAGAAGGTGATCAGCCCCGCCTTGGCCGCACTCCACCCGAATCCGACCTGGATCATGCTCGGCAGCAGGAACGGGATCGCGCCGACGCCGATCCGGAACAGCGTGCCCGCCGCCACCGACAGCCCGAAACTCGGCACCGACAAGAGCCTCAGGTCAAGCACCGGCCGGGCACTCCGCCAGGCATGGCGCAGGTACACGGCCCCCGCCGCCAGCCCGACCGCCAGCACCCCCAGCCCCGCCGGCACCCCCAGAACGGGCTTGGTGAGCAGTTCGCCGCCGAGGATGATCCCCGCGAGCGCCAGGCCCGAGAGCGCCAGACCCGGCCCGTCCAGCCGCCTGCTGGCAGTGCCGCGCGTCTCCGGGATAACCCGGGTCGCCAGCACCAGCCCGACCAGCCCCACGGGGATGTTCAGGGCGAAGATCCAACGCCACGAGACATGCGTGACGATCAGCCCGCCCACCGGCGGCCCGATCAGTGGGCCGATGAGGGCGGGGATCGACAGCCATGCCATGGCGTTGACGAGCTGGCTCTTGGGCACCGAGCGCAGCATCACCAGCCGCCCCACCGGCACCATCAGCGCCCCGCCCATGCCCTGCACGATCCGCGCCGCCACCAGGAAGGGGAGGGTCGGGGCGAGCCCGCACAGCGCCGAGCCGAGCGTGAACACGACGATCGCGGCCTGGAACACGCGCCGCGCGCCGAACCGGTCGGCGAGCCACCCCGAGGCCGGGATGAACACCGCGAGACTGAGCATGAAGGCTGTCAGCGCCAGCGAGAGCGTCACCACGTCCGCCCCGAATCCGGCCGCCATCGCCGGCAGCGCGGTCGCGATCACCGTGCTGTCCATGTTCTGCATGAACAGGGCCGCCGCCACCACCAGCGCGGTCAACCGCGGCGGCCGCGAGGGTGCGGGGTCGTCGGGGCTGACCCTCGTCACGGGCATTGACAGGCGCGCATTCGGGGCTGGACAGTTGGGGGCAGCACCCCTATACCCGCCTGCTCGCAGACAACGGGACGCGGGAGGGATGCATTTGCGCGCATCCCGCAGGCACCGCGGCCCCCTGGAACCAGGGGTGAGAGATGGCGAAGAAGATCGTCGGGTACATCAAGCTGCAGATCCCGGCCGGGAAGGCGAACCCGTCCCCGCCGGTGGGGCCCGCGCTCGGTCAGCGTGGCCTTAACATCATGCAGTTCTGCAAGGAGTTCAATGCGGCAACCCAGTCGATCGAGCCGGGCACGCCCACGCCCGTCGTGATCACGGCCTATGCCGACCGCACCTTCTCCTTCGTCACCAAGACGCCGCCCAACACCCATTTCCTGCTGCGCGCCGCCAAGCTCGAGAAGGGGGCGAATGCCCCGGGCAAGGGTGCCAAGATCGGCAAGGTCACGCAGAGCCAGCTCCGCGAGATCGCCAAGATCAAGATGAAGGACATGAACGCCTATGACGAGGAGGCAGCGATGCGCATGCTCGCTGGTTCCGCCCGGTCCATGGGCCTCGAAGTGGTGGAGGGCTGAGCCATGGCCGATCGTGGCAAGCGCATCACCGCGCTCTACAAGGGTTTCGATCCGCAGAAGGCCTATCCGCTCGACGAGGCGGTGCGGATCGTCAAGCACAACGCCAAGGCGAAGTTCGACGAGACGGTCGAGATCTCGATGAACCTGGGCATCGACCCGCGCCACGCCGACCAGAACGTGCGCGGCATGACCAGCCTGCCCAACGGCACGGGCAAGACGCTGCGCGTCGCCGTGTTCGCCAGGGGGGCCAAGGCCGAGGAGGCGAAGGCGGCCGGCGCCGATGTGGTGGGGGCGGAGGATCTCGCGGAAGCGGTGCAGGGCGGCAAGATGGACTTCGACCGCTGCATCGCGACCCCGGACATGATGGGGCTCGTCGGCCGGCTCGGGAAGGTGCTGGGCCCGCGCGGGCTGATGCCGAACCCGAAGCTCGGTACCGTGACGACGGACGTGAAGGGGGCCGTGCAGGCCGCCAAGGCAGGCCAGGTCGAGTTCCGCGCCGAGAAGGCGGGCATCGTGCACGCCGGCATCGGCAAGGCCTCGTTCCCCGAGGAGAAGCTCGCCGAGAACGCGCGCGCCTTCATCGACGCGATCGCCAAGGCCA
>CALKJX010000270.1 GCA_937995555.1 uncultured Elioraea sp. | reverse complement strand
AGCGCTGCTGCACGCCGAACGGCCGGCCGTGCCGGTGCTCGTCGTCTCGGCCGAGGACCGGCCGGGCATCGCCGAGCAGGCTGTCGCCTTCGGAGCGGTCGGCTTCGTGTCGAAGCGGAGCGATCTGGCAGCCATCGAGGCCGCGATCGCGGCGGCGCTGGCCGGCGGCCCGCAGCCGGGTGCGCTGGCGCGGCCGGCGGTGCCGCCCGATGTGGCTGACATGGCCGACCGGGTCGCGCGGCTGACGCCGACGCAGCTGAAGGTGCTGATCGGCCTGCTCGCCGGCAAGCTCAACAAGCAGATCGCCCACGAACTGCAGGTGAGCGAGGCAACGGTAAAGGCGCACATGACGCAGCTGATGCGCAAGCTGGGCGTGCACAACCGGACCCAGGCCGTGCTGGCGGCCCGCGCGCTCGACCTGCCGCTGCCCGAAGATCTGCCGGCGGGCGAGTGACGAGGCGCAGGTCGGTGCGCGGAGCGGCGGTGCGGGGCGGCTATTCGGCGGCGCGGGCCAGCGGTTCGGCGACTGTGGCCGGCGGTGCGGCGGCCAGCGAGACCTGGAAGGTCGAGCCGCGCCCCGGGGCCGAGGCGAGATCGAGGCGCGCGTCGAGCAGCCGGGCGATCCGCTGCGCGATGGCGAGCCCGAGGCCGGCGCCCGGCTGGCTGGCGGTCGCCTCGAGGCGAAGGAACTCTTCGAAGATCCGCGCCTGGTCTGCCGGGGCGATGCCCGGCCCGCTGTCCGCAACCGCGAACACGGCCGCGTCGCCGCGGCGGCGGACCGTGAGGAGGACGGCCCCCTCGGCGGTGTAGCGCACGGCATTGCCGAGCAGGTTCTGCAGCACCGAGCGGATGAGGCCGCGATCCGTTTCGAGCATGAGGCCGCGCGCGGCAAGCGCGCGGAAGCGCAGGCCTTTCTCGGCAGCCAGCGCCGCGAATTCGGGCGCGAGCTCGGCGACGAGGTCGGCCGCGGGAAAGCGGGTGGGCTGCGGCACGATTCCGCCGGAGTCGAGGCGCGAGACATCAAGGAGGGTGCGCAGCAGCGTTTCGGCCGAGCCGATCGCCTGGCTGACATGGGCGGCCATGGCGCGCGCCGTCGGGCTGCCGTCGGCGCCGATCGCCTCGCAGAACAGGCGGGCGGCGTGCAGCGGCTGCTGCAGGTCGTGGCTGGCGGCCGCGAGAAAGCGCGTCTTGTCGCGGGTGGCGGCCTCGGCGGCGGCCTTGGCCTCGGCCAACTGTCGGTTGGCCTCGGCGAGGTCGGCCGTGCGTTCGCGCACCCGGGCTTCCAGCTCGGCCTCGCGCGCCTTTTCGGCGGTGATGTCGGAGAAGCTCATCACATAGCCGCCGCCGGGCATGGGCGAGCCGACAGTCTTGATCCAGCGGCCGTCGGGGCGGAGCCGCTCGAAGCTGTGCGGGCGGCCGCGCTTCAGGTGCCACAGCCGCTTCTCGACATGGGCGTCCACGTCGCCGGGGCCGCATTCGCCGCGCAGTGCATTGTGGCGGATGAGGTCGGCGACCGGCCGGCCCATCTCGACGAGGCCGGCGGGATAGTCGAAGATCTCGAGGTAGCGGCGGTTCCACGCGACCAGCCGCAGGTTCTGGTCGACCACGGACACGCCGGAATCGAGTGTCTCGAGGGTGGCGGCGAGCAGGGTGCGCGAGAATTGCACCGACTGGCCCGACTGGTCGAGCAGGCGCACCACGTCGGCGACATCGAGGCTCTGGCCGGCGAGCGCCGAGGTGACGATCATCCGCGCCGACGGGCCGCCGATCACGTCGGCGATCAGGCGCTCGGCGATGCGCGCTGCCTGCGCCGGGCTGCCGGCGGCGCGCAGCGCGCTGGCCGCCTCGGCCTCGCCGACGAAGCGGGCCGCGAGCGCCTCGAGCTTCGCGGGATCGGCTGCGAGCGCGACCGGGCCGGGCCGGATCGCTGGGCGTTCGCTGCGCCAGCCTTCCCAACCGGCGACGGCGCCGAACGCGAGGAGATTGAGGCCGAGGCTCCAGGCGGTGCCGTGGACCAACGGATCGCCCGGAGCCAGCCCGAACAGGGCCGTGGGGGTGAGGAGGCCGCCGGTTGCGCCGGCGATCGAAGCCACCAGCCCCGGGCCGACGATCGAGGGGAGGAAGAGGGTATAGGCCCAGCCGAGGCTGCCGGCGATGAGGCTGGCCCGGGCGGCACGGGGGCGAAGCAGGCCGAAGCCGACGGCGGCGATCAGCGCCGGTGCGAACTGCGCCACCCCGGCAAAGGCTATGAGGCCGAAGTTGGCAAGGCGGAAACTATCGCCGGCCGCCTGCGCATAGGCGAAGGCGGCCGCGAGGACGGCCGCGATGATCAGCCGCCGCGCATCGAGCATCCAGCGCCCGAGGTCGCGCGGCGGCCCGCTGCCCGCACGGCGCAACGCCAGCGGCGCCACCAGATCGTTGGCGGCCATGGTTGAGAGCGCCAGCGCCTCCGCGATGACCATCGCGGTCGCGGCCGAGAAGCCGCCGATGAAGGCGACAAGCGCAAGCGTGGTGCGGCCATCGGCGAGCGGCAGGCCGAGCACGTAGAGATCGGGTGGCGCATCGTCCGGGAGGAGCGCGAGGCCGGCCATCGCCAGCGGCACGACCATCAGCGAGACGAGGAGAAGATAGAGGAGGAAGGGCGCGCGCGCCCGCGCGATGGCATTGGCCGTCGGGGCCTCGACG
>CALKJX010000269.1 GCA_937995555.1 uncultured Elioraea sp. | reverse complement strand
CGCCGCCTGCACGTCGCGCGGGCGCGGCGCGAGCTTCAGCACCGCGCGCGTGACGATGCCGAGCGTGCCTTCGGCGCCGATGAAGAGCTGGCGCAGCGCGTAGCCGGTGTTGTCCTTGCGCAGCCGGCGCATCAGGTCGAGCACCGCGCCGTCCGCCAGCACCACCTCGAGCCCGAGCACCTGCTCGCGCATGTTGCCGTAGCGCACCGTGGTGTTGCCGCCGGCGTTGGTGGAGATCAGCCCGCCGATCTGCGCCGTCCCCTCGGAGGAGAGCGAGAGCGGAAACAGGCAGCCCGCCGCCTCCGCCGCCCGTTGCACCTGGGCCAGCACGGCGCCGGCCTCGACCACCATGGTCATGTCGGAAGGGTCGAGGTCGAGGATGCGGTTCATGCGCGCGACCGACAGCACCACCTCGTCGCCGCGGCCGAGCGGGGTCGAGCCACCGCAGAGCGACGTGTTGCCGGCCTGCGGCACGATCGCGATCCCCGCCTCGGCGCAGAGCCGCACCGCCTCGGCGCATTCGGCGGTATTCGCCGGGCGCAGCACGGCGAGCGCCGAGCCGGGAAACAGGTTGCGCCAATCGGCGCTGTGCGCGGCGATCGCCGCCGGATCGGTGAGCAGGCCGCGCTCGCCGAGCAGGGCGAGCAGCCGGTCGGCAAGGTCGCACGGCAGACCGGCGCGGGGGACGGTGTCGGGCATGGCGGAGGCTTGCGCCGGCGCGCCCGTCGGGTCAACCGCCGGATGGCGGGACGTGATCGCGCGGCGCCGCGGCCCGCCGCAGGCGATCGTTGATGGCAAGCCCGAGCCCGTGATCGGGCACCGGCATCGCCGCGATGCGGGCGAGGCCCAGTCGCCGTCCTTCGGCATCGAGCGCGCGCAGGCCCTGGAACAGGCGCGCGGCCGCCTCGGCGAGATCGCCCGCCTCGGACAGGGTGAAGGTGAGCCCGGCGCCGCCCGGCGCCGGGCCGAAGGCGAGCAGAGCCTCGTCCGGGCCGGCCGCGGCGGCGTCGAGCCGGAGCGGCAGCACCGGCGCGTAGTGGCTCGCCAGCATCCCAGGGCCACGCGGCACGCGGTCCGCACCCTCGGCCAGCGCGACCGGGCCGATCACCGCCTCGATCGCCTCGCGGGTCGCCCCACCGGGCCGCAGCAGCACTGCCGCGCGCCCCGAGAGGTCGAGCACGCTGCTCTCCAGCCCGACCGCGCAGGGGCCGCCATCCAGCACCGCGTCGATCACGCCGCCGAGCTCCTCCAGCACATGCCCGGCCGTCGTCGGGCTGACGCGGCCCGAGACATTGGCCGACGGCCCGGCCACGGGCCGCCCCACGGCGGCCAGAAGGGCGCGCGCAAGCGGATGCGCCGGCACGCGCAGCGCCACCGTGTCGAGGCCCGCGCGAGCGATCAGGGCCACCGCGCAGCCTGGCGGGGCCGGCAGCACCAGCGTCAGCGGCCCCGGCCAGAGGGCGGCGGCGAGCGCGCGGGCGCGCGCATCGGCAATGCCGAGCGCGAAGGCCGCCGCTGCCTCAGGCAGATGCGAGATCAGCGGGTTGAAGCGCGGCCGGCGCTTGGCGGCGAAGATGGCCGCAACCGCCCGCTCATCGGTCGCATCCGCCCCGAGGCCGTAGACCGTCTCGGTCGGGAAGGCGACGAGTCGGCCCGCGCGCAGGAGGCGCGCGGCCTCGGCGACGCCGGCGGCGTCGGCCGGCAGCCGGGCGGTCACGGGAGACCCCGGCAGACGAAATCCGGATTGGCGAAACCCGGCTTGCCGTAGCCGAGCGGGGCGCCGCCGGTCGTGCGGACGGAGCCCCCCGCCGCCTCCACGACAGCCTGCGGGCCGGCGGTGTCCCACTCCATGGTGCGGCCGAAGCGCGGGTAGAGGTCGGCCACGCCTTCGGCGACGCGGCAGAACTTGAGCGCCGAGCCGGCGTTCCGGAGGCGCGCGACCCGCAGCCCGGCGAGGTAGCGGGCCAGCCGCGGGTCGTCGGCGTAGTGGCGCGAGGCGAACACGGTCAGGCCCTCGGCCGGTGGGTGCCGGGCGGCAATCGGTCTGCGCCCGGCCGCGTCCTGCTTCCAGGCGCCGATGCCGGGCAGCCCCAGGAACAGCTCGCCCGTGGCCGGCAGCGCGACCGCGCCGACCACCGGCCGGCCCGCGGCGACGAGGCCGATGCAGACCGCGAACTCGTCGCGTCCCTGCGCGAACTCGCGCGTGCCGTCGAGCGGATCGACCAGCCAGAACCGCGCCCCCGGCCGCTCCGCCCGGCCGGCCGCGATCTCCTCCTCGGCGATCACCGGGATGTCGGGCGTCGCCGCGCGCAACCCCCGGACGATCAGCGCCTCGGCCGCATGATCGGCCTCGGTCACCGGCGTGCGGTCGTGCTTGCGCGTGACCGTCACGCCGGACGCCCGCACCGCCATGATGGCGGCCCCTGCGTCGAGGGCAAGCCGGCCGGCCAGCTCCAGGCATTCCCGATCCGTCATGGCGCCGTGTTAGCCGCGACCTGCGGGCATGGCAAAGCATGGCACGCTTGCTACAGTCCGGCGTCAGCCACGAAACCCCCGGGGACCGCCGCATGCTCGACATCACCTTCGCCAAGCCCGCCCTGCCGGAGAAGGGCGCGCTCGCGCTGCTGCTGGGCGAGGGGGAAAGCCTGACCGGGCTCGGCGCCACTGCCGATACGGCGACCGGCGGGGCGATCACCCGCGCGCTCGCCGCCGCCGCGTTCAAGGGCAAGAAGAACGAGACCGTGACCGTCCTCGCCCCCGGCGCCGGCCTCTCGCGCGTGGTGGTGGTCGGACTCGGCAAGCGCGAGGAGGCGGACGGCCGCGCCACCGAGGAGGCGGGCGGCACGGCGGCTGCCGCGTTGTCGGCCGAGGCCGCCGCGGTGCTGGAGGTCGGACCCGTCGCGCCTGCGCGAGCGGCCGAGGCGGCGCTCGGCGCCGCCCTGCGCGCCTGGCGCTTCGACAAGTACCGCACCACCGAGAAGACCGAGGACAAGCCGAAGCTCGCGCGGCTGACCGTCGCGCACGCGGACGCGGCCAGGGCGCGCGCGGCGTGGGCGCCGCTGAAGGCCGTGGCCGAGGGCGTGTTCCTGGCCCGCGAGCTGGTCAGCGAGCCCCCCAACGTGCTGAACCCGGCCGAGATGGCCGAGCGCTGCCGCGGCCTCACGGGACTCGGCCTCGAGGTCGAAATCCTCGGGCCGAAGGAGATGAAGAAGCTCGGCTTCGGCGCGCTGCTCGGCGTCGCGCAGGGCTCGGCCAACGAGCCGCGCATGGTGGTGATGCAGTGGCATGGCGCGGGCGGTGCGGCGGCGAAGGGCAAGCGTGGCGCCAAGGCTGCCAAGCCCCTGGCCTTCATCGGCAAGGGCGTCACCTTCGACACCGGCGGCCTGTCGCTCAAGCCCGCCCAGGGCATGGAGGACATGAAGTGGGACATGGCCGGCGCCGGCACGGTGATCGGGCTGATGGCGGCGCTGGCCGGGCGCAAGGCCAAGGTCGATGCGGTGGGCATCGTCGGGCTGGTCGAGAACATGCCGTCGGGCACCGCGCAGCGGCCGGGGGACGTGGTGAAGAGCTACTCGGGCCAGACCGTCGAGGTGCTGAACACGGATGCCGAGGGCCGGCTCGTGCTGGCGGATGTGCTCTGGTACTGCCAGGAGCGGTTCGATCCGGCCTTCATGGTCGATCTCGCCACCCTGACGGGCGCGATCGTGATCGCCCTCGGCCACGAGAACGCGGGGCTGTTCGCGAACGACGACGATCTCGCCCAGAAGCTGATCGCCGCCGGCCAGGCGACCGGCGAGGGGGTATGGCGCATGCCGCTCGGCGAGGCCTACGACAAGATGCTGAAATCCGACATCGCCGACATGAAGAACATCGGCGGCCGCCCGGGCGGTGCGGTCACCGCGGCGCAGTTCCTCCAGCGTTTCGTCAACGGCAAGCCCTGGGCGCATCTCGACATCGCTGGCACCGCCTGGAGCAGCAAGGACAAGCCCTGCGTGCCCAAGGGCGCGACCGCGTTCGGCGTGCGGCTGCTCGACCGGCTGGTCGCCGACCACCACGAGCGGGGTTGAGGCAGGCGGGGCGGGGCCGATGCTCACGGTCCGCTTCCGCCACCGGCTGCGCCACGACACGGCGGCGCGCGCGCGGCTGCTGACCGAGGCGGGGGCGCCTGCCGATCTCCTCGCCCCTGCGATCGGCTTCGCCGGGCGCGCCGACGAGGTCGCTTCGGGACGCGACGCCGACGGGCGGCTGACGGTGCTCGCCGGCATGGGTCGCGAGGCAACGCCGACCTCCGCGCGTCGCGCCGGCGGGAGAGCAGCCGCCGCGGCGATCGCCTCGAAGCGGCTCGCGCTGGATGCGCGCGCGCTCACACCCGATCTCGCCGCCGAGGCAGCCGTCGGCGCCTGCCTGCGCGCCTGGCGGTTCGAGGCGCTGAAGACCCGTCCCGACCCGGAGGAACCCAAGCGCCTCGCCCATCTCGACGTGATCGTGCACGACAAGCGCGCGGCCGGCGCGATCTGGGAGACGCTCGCGCCGGGGGTCGCGGGAACGCTGTTCGCGCGCGATCTGGTCGCCGAGCCCTCGAACCGGCTGACGCCGACGCTGTTCGCCGCCCGCCTGCGCGCGCTGGCGGAGGAGGGGCTGAAGGTCGAGATCCGCGACGTGGCCTGGCTGAAGCGCGAGGGCTTCGGCGCCATGCTCGGGGTCGGCCGCGGCAGCGCCAACCCGCCCTGCCTCGCGGTGCTGCGCTGGAAAGGCACGATCGACGCGCCGCCCGTCGCCTTCGTCGGCAAGGGCGTCACCTTCGACACCGGCGGGGTGGACATCAAGCCCGCCGACAGGATGTGGGAGATGCGCGCCGACATGGCGGGTGCGGCCGCCTGCGCGGGGGCGATGCTGGCGCTCGCGCGCCGCCGCTCACCGGCGCCCGCGGTCGCCGTGCTCGGCCTGGTCGAGAACATGCTCGGCGCGGAGGCGCAGCGCCCGTCGGATGTGGTGCGTGCGGTGGATGGCACGACAATCGAGGTGATCGACACGGATGCGGAAGGGCGCCTCGTGCTCGCCGACTGCCTCGCCTGGACGCGGCGCGCACTCGAGCCGGCAGCGATGATCGATCTCGCGACGCTGACGGGCTCGATCGTGGTGGCCCTCGGCAATCACCGCGCCGGGCTGTTCGCCTCCGACGGCGCGCTCGCCGCGCAGTTCGCCGCCGCCGGCGAGGCGGTGGACGAACCGGTCTGGCCGATGCCGCTGGACGATGCCTATGCCGAGGCGCTGAAGAGCGACATCGCTGATATGAAGAACTGCGTGGCCGAGCGGTTCCAGCCCGATGCCTGCCATGCTGCCGCGTTCCTGAAACGGTTTGTCGGCGACACGTCCTGGGCGCATCTCGACATCGCCGGCGTCGAGCTGCGCCACGAGGCGGATGCGCTCGGGCCCGAGGGCGCGTCGGGCTTCGGCGTGCGGCTGCTCGATCGGCTGATCTCGCTCCGCTTCGAGGACGAGGATGGCTGAGGTCGGCTTCTACCACCTCACGCGCACCTCGCTCGACGTCGCGTTGCCGAAGCTGCTCGGCCGCGTGCTCCAGTCCGGCGGGCGGGCGGTGGTGAAGGCGGCGAGCGAGGACCGCGTGGCCGCGCTCGACACCGCCCTCTGGCTCTGCCCTGACCCGGACTGGCTGCCGCACGGCACGCGCGCGACCGGCGAGGCCGACCTTCAGCCGATCTGGCTCACCACCAACGACGAGGCGCCGAACGGGGCGCGTCACCTCTTCCTGGTCGAGGGCGCGGAGAGCGGCCGGCTCGATGCGTTCGAGCGCGTGTTCGATCTGTTCGACGGGCGCGACGAGGCGGCGGTCGCGGCGGCGCGGCAGCGCTGGGCAGCCGCCAAGGCCGCCGGCCACACGCTCACCTACTGGCGCCAGACCGAGCGGGGGTGGGAGAAGGGATAGCGGCCGACGGCACGAGCGTCGTCGTGATCGTCTCGACCGGCGCTGCGGCCATGGCCTCGCGCATCGCCGCCTCGTCACTGAACCCGCCCGCGGGGAGATGCCGCGCGAGGCAGCCGACCGTGACGACGCTTTCCCGGAACGGCCACGGATCGACCGTCAGCCGCCCCCAGCCGTCGTCGGCGAACGCCAGCGCGAGCCGGGTCGCGCCGGCGGCGAGCGGCACCGGCGGCGTGCGGCGCGGCTCGCGGCCCATCGCGCCGCAGATCACCAGCGACATCAGGTCGAGGGCGAGCAGGATCGCGCTCTGATCGGCGATCTCCGCCTCGCTCGCCGCGACCTGAGGCCGCAGCCGCGCCTGCATCACCGCCTGCCCGGCGCGGAAGCGCTGCACTGCGGCGAGATCCTCGGGCGTGCGTTTCTCGTCCGGCGTCAGCGCGTAGGTCGCGAGGCCATGCAGCGACACCAGCAGCGCGACATGCGGGCCGTAGGACGCCGCAGCCGTCGCGACGCCCGCCGACCACAGCGCGGTGTGCCGGCCGCGCGGCAGCGACACGAAGTCGTACGGACGACCGGTCGCCGGATCGCGCGTCGGCGCCGCCTCCCACGGCAGCCAGCCGATGTCGTGCTGTTCGGCGGCAAGGATGAACAGCTCCGGCAGGCGATCGACGCCCGCCACCGCACCACCCCAGGCGCGCGCGAACTGGCCCGAGATCCAGGCATGCGCGGGCTGGCTGATCGCGAGCGCGGATCCGTCCGGCAGGGGCCGGAACAGCACGCGCTCACTCCAGGCGGATGCCGGTGAGCTGCACCAGCGTCTGCCAGCGCGCGACCTCCTCGCGCTGGAACGCGGCGAACTCAGCGGGGCCGAGCGGGGCGGGGTTGAAGCCCATGCCGCGCAGCCGCTCCTGCATCGGCGCCTCGTTGACGATCGCGACGAACGCCTCGGCGAGCCTGTTCACGATCGGCGCCGGCGTGCCGGCAGGGGCCCAGAAGCCGAACCAGGCATCGACCGAGACGCCGGGCGCGCCGGCCTCGTCGAAGGTCGGCACATCCGGCGCCTCCGGCAGGCGCTGGGGCGCGCCGATCGCGAGCGCGCGCAGCCTTCCGTCGCGCACCAGCGAGACCACCTGCGGCCAAGTGGAAATGAAGTAGTCCACCACGCCGGCCACCGTGTCGGTCACGGCCGGCGCACCGCCGCGATAGGGCACATGGGTCGCGTTCATGCCGAAGCGGCGCGCGAGGCTCTCGCCGATCACGTGGCTGGCGCTGCCGACCGAGGTCGAGGCGTAGGTGACGCGGCCGCCGCCGGTGCCCTTGGCGACCAGCTCCTGCAAGGTCTTGGCGCCGTTCGCCGGCACGATCAGCGCATGGTGCACCGAGGCAAGGCGGGCGATCGGCGTGAAGCTGTCGATGGCGTGATACGGCAGGGTACGCGCCATCGCCTGGTTCGAGGCGTGGGTCTGGTTGTTGCCGAGCGCCAGCGTGTAGCCGTCGGGCGCGGCCTGGGCGACCGCCTGGGTGCCGATGATCGCGGCGCCGCCCGCGCGATTCTCCACCACCACGGCCGCACCGTTCCACAGCTCGGAGAGGCGCTGCGCGATCGCGCGGGCGAGCACGTCGGTCGAGCCGCCGGGCGGATAGGCGACGACGAAGCGGATGGGGCGCGACGGATAGGCCTCCCGCGCCTGCGCGGCGAGGGGCGCGAGCGCGGCGGCGGCGAGCAGCGAACGGCGAGCGAGCATCCGGTCCTCCCTTTGCCCGCTCTTGTCGGAGAGGTGGCGGGACCGGTCAATAGGCCGTCAGGGGCCGCTGCGGGCCAGCGGCTCGATGCGCACGAAGGCGAGCGCGGCCGAGCGGGCGCCGTTGCCGCGCAGGAACGCGACCGAGCTGCCGGAGGCCAGGAGGCGGGGCGCGTCCGTCTCGTCCACCTGCACGCGCATATGCAGCACAGGGAGGTCGCCGAACAGGATCAGCGGCCCGGCCGCGCGCGGCAGGGCGTACTCGCCCGGGCGCGCAGTGACGCGCAGCACCGTGCCGGCGATCGGCGCGCGCTGCATCTGCCCGCCCGAGAGGTGCTTCGGCAGCCTGTCGGCATGCGCGCCCATGCCGAGGCCGCCGAGCACGGCGCCCGCCTTCCCCGCCGCGCGGTCGAGCCGCTCGCCGCGGATCACCAGCGGGATCGCGGCGTTCTCGGCCGCGGTCAGGCTCGGCAGCAGGTTGTACTGCTGGAAGATGAAGCCGACCGTCTCGCGCCGGAACGGCGGGGGCGCGGAGGGCTTGAGGTGCCGCACGTCTTGGCCCATCACCGCGATCGCCCCTCGGTCGCCGAGAGGATGCCGGCGAGGATCGAGATCGGCGTGGTCTTGCCGCAGTCCGAGGGCCCGATCAGCAGCATCCCGCCCGACCGGACGCTGAGATCGATGCCGTGCAGCACGCGGATCGTGCCCTCGCCTGAGGGGAGGTCCTTGGCCACGCCGCGCACGCGCCAGAGCGCGCTCTGTGGAAAGGGCTCGATCTCCTCGGCGTGGATGACGCGCTGGTCCATCACCGAGAGATCGGCGTCCACCACGTCGATCACCTGCGCGGCGGTGCGCAGCATCAGGCCGACGAAGATCGAGGCCCGCCGGGCCATCAGCATCACCGCGATGGCGACGCCGCAGACGAGGCCGACATACTTGGCCGTGTCGCTGGTCAGCATGCTTAGGGCGATGCGGATCATCGCGGCCTTTCCTGAACAGCGTTCAGATGAACGCTGTTCATATACCGGCTTGCGCGCGCTACCCCCTTCCCCTCGAGGCACGGCGATGCGCCTTGCGCAGGTCGCATCCGGCAAGACCTCAGCGGAGGGGCCGCCAGCGGTGGCGAGCGCCTCGAAGATGCGCCGCCAGGCGCCCTTGATCGCCCAGCGGACGGACCGGCTGTGCAGCGTGGTGGACCGTGCTCCCGCCGCGCATGCCGGCAGGGTCAACCCGGGCGCAGCACCTGGACGATGCCGCCGATCACACGCCGGTCGTCCGCCCGCGGCTTGCCGCGCCTATCCGTCGGCAGCAGCGGCGCAAGACGCCGCATCCGCGCCGCGCTCGGCCAAAACAGCTCGCTCATCCCGGTTCCCCTCCTCACAGCCAAGGGAACCGCCCTGGATCACGCCAAGCCGCGTCGTCCAGAGAAGCTTCATGGGGCCGTATCCCACTCCCGAACCCGCGCGCGCAGCAGGTGCTTCTGGATCTTGCCCGTCGAGGTCTTCGGAATCTCGTCGAACAGCACTGTGCGCGGCACCTTGAAGTGCGCGAGCCGCTCGCGCGCGAACGCGATCAGTTCGGCCTCGGTCGCGGTCGCGCCGGGCTTGAGCTCGACGAAGGCGCAGGGCGTCTCGCCCCATTTCTCGTCCGGCTTCGCCACCACCGCCACCGCCGCGACCGCCGGGTGGGCGTAGAGCACGTCCTCCACCTCGATCGAGGAGATGTTCTCGCCGCCCGAGATGATGATGTCCTTCGAGCGGTCCTTGAGCTGGATGTAGCCGTCGGGCTGCCTCACCGCGAGATCGCCGGTGTGGAACCAGCCGCCGGCGAACGCCTTCGCCGTCGCGGCCGCATCCTTGAGATACCCCTTCATCACCACGTTGCCGCGCATCATCACCTCGCCGAGGGTCGCACCATCGGCCGGCACCGGCGCCATGGTCGCGGGGTCCAGCACCGCGAGCCCCTCCAGCGCGAGATAGCGCACGCCCTGGCGCGCCATCAGCGCGGCCTGCTCCGCCATCGGGAGCGCGTTCCATTCCTCGTGCCACTCGGTCACCACCGCGGGCCCGTACACCTCGGTCAGGCCGTAGACATGGCAGACATCGAACCCGGCTTCGCGCATCGCGCGCAGCACCGATTCGGGCGGCGGCGCAGCGGCGACCAGGAACGTCACGGTCCGGTCGAGCGCCCGCTTCTCCGCCTCGGGCGTGTTCAGCAGTGTCGCCATCACGATCGGCGCGCCGCACATGTGGCTGACGCGCTCCTCGGCCATCAGCCGCCACATTTCGGGCCCACGCACCGCGCGCAGGCAGACATGCGTGCCGGCGAGCGCCGTGATCGTCCACGGGAAGCACCAGCCGTTGCAGTGGAACATCGGCAGCGTCCACAGATACACGGGGTGGCGCGGGATCGACGCCGACAGCACGTTGCCCACGGCGAGCAGTTGCGCGCCGCGGTGGTGATAGACCACACCCTTGGGCCGGCCCGTCGTGCCGGAGGTATAGTTCAGCGAGATCGCATCCCACTCGTCGACCGGCATGGGCCAGGGGAAGCCGGGGTCACCGCCCGCGAGGAAGGCTTCGTAGTCGACGCCGCCCAGCGTCTCGCCGCGCGCAGCCGCGGGCGTGGTGTCGTCGTCCACCTCGATCACCAGCGGCCGCGCCTCGGTCTGGGCGAAGGCGCCACGGAGCAGCGGGATGAACTCCCGCTCGACGATGATCGCCTTCGCCTCGGCGTGCTCGAGGATATAGGCGATCGTGCCGGCATCGAGCCGGGTGTTGATCGTGTTCAGCACGCCCTGCGCCATCGGTACGCCGAAATGCGCCTCCAGCATCGCCGGCACGTTCGGGAGCAGGGCTGCGACCACCTCGCCACGGCCGATGCCGCGTTGCGCGAGCGCATGCGCAAGCCGCACCGACCGGTCGCGGAAGTCGCGGTAGTTCCGCCGGAGCGCGCCATGCGCCACCGCGATCCGGTCGGGGAACACCGCGGCCGAGCGTTCAAGGAACAGCAGTGGTGTCAGCGGCTGGAAGTTCGCCGGGCATCGGGCGAGCGCGGGATCGTCGTTCGCGGCAGTCACGTGGTCCTCCCCTGATCGGTCGGGCAGAGCCTCACGCAGTTGGCGAGCCGGAGGCAAGCAGCCGGTCGCTCTCGGCCTCGATCGCGGTCTCGAGACGCTCCAGCATCGCCTCGCGCGGCAATCCGGGCGGGATCGGCGGCAGCACCGCCACCGTGATCGTGCCCGGGTGCTTGTGGAAGGCGCGCCGGCTCCAGCGGAGCCCGGAATCGGTCGCGACCGGAATCACCGGCAGTCCCGAGCGCGCGTAGAGCGCGGCGATGCCCGGCTGATAGGGCCGCCGCTCACCGGGCGCGGTGCGCGTCCCTTCGGGGAAGATGACGATCTGGCGTCCCTCGGCCACTGCGGCCTCGCCGGCGCGCATGAGGTGACGGATCGCCGACGGCCCGGCCGCGCGGTCGATCGCGATCATCCCGGTCGCGCGGATGTACCAGCCATAGATCGGGATCCACAGCAGCGTGCGCTTCAGCACATAGGCGGGGCGTGGCAGCAAGGTGAGCCAGACGATCGTGTCGAAGGCTGACTGATGCTTGGAGGCGATCAATGCCGGGCCATCCTCGGGCAGGTGCTCGCGCCCCGTCACGCGGACGCTGATCCCGACCGTGATCCTCAGCAATCCGAGCACGCGCTTGGCCCACCAGGCGAGCAGGGCGAGCCGCCCCGCGCGATCGAGCAGCGGCACCAGCGGCAGACACACGAGCGAGGCGACCGCGGTGAAGCCGAAGAACGCCGCGTTGAACAGGGTCGAGCGCAGCAGTGTCACGAGACCCCCGGATCGGCGGGCGCGAGCCCGACCAGTGCGCCCAGCAGCTTCACGTATTCCCCCGCGGCCAGCCGCAGCACGCCAGGCCGCAGCCACCAGCGTGCCTCGCGGAACGGCGCCGGTGTCACGGGATGGGCGATCAGCCTTGCTTCGGGCAGCGCGCGCCGCAGCATCAGGAGCGCGCGCGGCATGTGATAGCCGGCCGTCACCACGACCAGGGTGTCGAGCCCTTGTCCGCGGGCCCACTGCGCCGCCTCCTCGGCGTTGCCGCGCGTCGAGGCGGCGCGCCGCCCCAGGGTGATGCGGCCAGCGAGCGGAGTCAGCGGGATCCCCTCCGCCCGTTCGAGCTCGGCCAGCGTGGCCGTCTGGTGCACGCCGGAGACCAGAAGCCGCGAGGACGGCTCGGCTGCGAGCAGCCGCAAGCCTTCCGCGACCCGCCCCGCGCCGCCGGTGAGCACGACGATCCCCGCGCCGGGCGGGGCCGGGGGCGCCGCCGGCGGTTCGCCCGGCACGGTCGCGACGAAGACGATGAACCCCGCAAGCAGGGCAGCAGGCAGCAGCGCCGCGGCGGCGGCGAGACGCCGGAGGCGCCGACGGGAGGCGGTGCGCTCGGTCATCGAGGGGGGCCTGCGCGACATCTCTCGACCCGGTCTCGCGGTCGAGTCGCCGGATCGATGCACGCTGGCATGAGCCCCTGCGTCGTCGCAAGGACGGGGCTTGCGCAGGGCTCGGCCGTCGGCGAAACCATGGCCGCCGCCGAGTCCCAGACCTTCGGAGGATCAACCCGATGCCGCGGATTGTCTGCCCGAACTGCGGCGCGCGCTACGACGTCGCCGCCGGCGTGATCGGCGCGGCCGGCAAGAAGGTGCGCTGCGCACGCTGCGGCACGGTGTGGCTGGCGCGGCCCGAGCCCGCCGAGGGAGAGGTGCTGCTGCCGCAATGGCCCGAGCCGCCGCCGCCAAAGGTGCGCGACCTCGAGGACGAAGAGCCGCCGCCGCCGCGGCGCAGGGAGGCCCCGCCCGCCCCGACGCCGGCGGTCGCGCGCGCCGAGGACGCGCCGGAAGCGCCGCCACCGCGCGCCCGTCGCGGCGGGGCCGGTGCGACGATCGCCTGGGTGGTCACGCTGGTCCTGCTGGCGGGGGCGGGCTACGGCGCGGTGCGCTATCCGCATGCCGTGATCGACGCATGGCCAGCGAGCGCCCGGCTCTACACGATGCTCGGGCTCGCGCCGTAGACCCCCCGTCTGCCGCCATCTTGTCCCCGGCCGGCGGGACTCGGCCTCGCGGCACGGCGTGGTATGGAGGTCCCCATGTCGGAGGCCCGGATTCGCGACGCCCATGCCCGCCTGACGCGCCTGCTGGCGCAGAAGCGGCTTGTGCTCGGCGTGAACATCGGTCTGATGTCGCGCCCGGGCAGCCCGGTGTTCCGCCGCATCGAGAGCGCCCTGCCGATCGGCATCGGCCTGTTCGGCGTGATCAGCGCCACCATTCTCGGCGGCGTGATGCTCGGCATTCTCGCGCTCACGGCGGGCATCGCGGTGTGGTTCCTGGTCATCCTGCCGCGCATCAAGGACCAGGTGTATGCCCGCACCTATGCCTTCGTGACCTCCGCCCCCGAAGCCTTCCTGCAGGCCTGGGAGGCGACGGCGATCACGCTGCGCGCGGGCGAGGAGGAGTGTCGTCCGCCGGACGGCGACTGGATCGCGTTCGTGCGCGCCGCGCGCACGCGCGAGGAGGATGAGGAGGACGGCCACCAGTGACCGGGGCGCTGCTCGTTTCGACCAAGCCGGCGACCATGGAGGTGTGGCGGCGCGAGCTGCTGGCCCTCGAGCCGTCGCTCGACATCCGCCTGTTTCCCGACACCGGTCCGGTCGAGGACATCACCGCGGCGGTGACCTGGAACCATCCGCCCGACGATCTGTATCGATATCGCAATCTTCGCCTATTGATCAGCATGGGGGCGGGAGTCGATCACCTGTTCCGCCCGCCGGGACCCCCGCCCGGGGTGGAGGTGGTGCGCCTCGTGGATCGGCTGCTCACCACCGCGATGAGCGAGTATGTGCTGCTCGCGGTGCTGCGCCATCACCGACAGGCCGAGACCTACCGGGCCCAGCAGAAGGCGCGGATCTGGCATGAGCTCCCTGCACCGGACACCGAGAATACCCGCATCGGCATCCTTGGCCTCGGCACGCTCGGGGCGGATGCGGCGCGCAAGCTGGCGGCGCTCAATTTCCGGGTCGCCGGGTGGAGTCGTTCGCTGAAGCAGCTCGACGGGATCGAATCTTTCGTCGGCGACGGCGAAATGATCAGATTTCTCTCAAGAACCGACATCCTGGTCTGCCTGCTGCCGCTCACGCCACAAACGCGCGGCATTCTTAACCGTGACACCTTCGCCCGGCTGCCAAAGGGCGCCTATGTGATC
>CALKJX010000268.1 GCA_937995555.1 uncultured Elioraea sp. | reverse complement strand
GCCGCTCGACCGCGCCCAGACCGCGTTCGTCAACACGATCGCGGAGGCGGCGGCGATCGTGCGCGCCATCGGCAATCCCGCGCTGCGCACCATGCTGGACACGTGCTCTGCCGCGAGCACCGAGGTGCAGCCGCTGGACACGCTGGCCGCGCACTGGCTGGCCACCGGGCTGATCGCGCATGTCCACCTGAACGATCCCAACAGGCGCGCGCCCGGCCAGGGCGCGGTCCGTTTCGGCCCGGTCCTGAGCGCCCTGCGCGCGCAGGGCTATGGCGGCACCGCGGCGGTCGAGCCGTTCGAGTACATCCCCGACGGCCCCACCTGCGCCGCGCGCGCGATCGGCTACCTGCGCGGCCTCCTGGAGACCCTGACATGACCGCACCGCGCATCACGCTCGAGGACCTGCGGTGCTTCGAGTGGCCCTTCCGGCTGCGCCTGCCGTTCCGTTTCGGCATGATCACCGTGACGCACGGCCGCCAGGCGGTCCTCGTCGCGCGCGTGCGGCTTGAGAACGGCCGCGTCGTCGAGGGCATGGCGGCCGAGACGCTGGCGGCGAAGTGGTTCGACAAGGACCCCGCCCTGACCGACGAGCAGAACGAACACCAGCTCCGCCGCGCGATCGAGATCGCGCGCAACGCCTATCTCGCCGCCGGTCCGAGCACGCCGTTCGCGCTGTTCGCCGACAGCTACGCGGGCGTCCTGGCGCAGGCCGCGGTCGAGCGCCTTCCGCCGCTGGTGGCCGGGTTCGGCCCGGCCCTGCTCGACCGCGCCATCCTCGATGCCGTGCTGCGGGCGCATGGCGTATCGTTCGCGACCGGCATGCGGGCCAACGTGGCCGGGATCGCGCCGCATCCGGCGATTGGCGATCTCGAGGGTTTCGACTGGGACGGATTCCTCGCCGGCCTGTCGCCGCGCCCACGGATCGCCGCGCGCCACACCGTTGGGCTCGTTGACCCGATCACGGCGGCGGATCGGCCGGCGGGATCGCGCGTCGAGGACGGGCTGCCGGAGACGCTGGAGGAGGTCTGCACCACCTACCGGCACACGCATTTCAAGCTGAAGGTCTGCGGCGATGTCGCGGCGGATGTCGATCGCCTGTCGCGCATCGCCGCGGTACTGGACCGTCTCGCGCCCGGCTATCGCGCCACCCTGGACGGCAACGAGCAGTACGCGGATGCCGGGGCGGCGCTCGCGCTCTGGCGCGCGATCGAGGCCGAACCGCGGCTCGCCACGCTGCGCCAATCCGTGCTGTTCATCGAACAGCCGGTGAAGCGCGCCGCGGCGCTCGCCGCCGACATGACGACGCTGGCCGCGCACCGCCCCGTGATCGTGGACGAGAGCGACGGCACGCTCGATGCGTTCCCGGCGGCGCGCGCGCGGGGCTATGCCGGCGTCTCCTCGAAGAGCTGCAAGGGCTTCTACAAGAGCCTGATCAACCTTGCGCGCTGCCGTGCCTGGAATGCCGAGGCTGGCGCGGAGCGCTTCTTCATGAGCGGTGAGGACCTGACCACGCTCGCGGGGCTCTGTGTGCAGCAGGACCTTGCGCTCGTGGCTCTGCTCGGCCTCGATCACGTCGAGCGCAACGGCCACCATTTCGTCGACGGCTTCGCCGGCCGGCCGCGCGCCGAGGCCGAGCGCTTCCTTGCCGCGCATCCCGGCCTGTACCGGCCGAGCGAGCGTGGCCCACGGCTCGCCATCACGGACGGCATGCTCGATCTCGGCAGCCTCGACTGCGCGGGCTTCGGCGCCGCGGTGCTGCCCGACACCGCGGCGATGGAGCCGATGCCGAAGGCGGCGTGGCCGGTCAGTTGATGGTGATGTTGGCGGCGCGCACGACGCGCCCCCACATCGCCGTCTCGGTGCGCATCCGTTCCGCGACCGCCTCGGGCGTCGAAGAGACAGGATCCGCACCGGCCCGCGCCAGCCGCGCGCGCACTGATCCGTCGCCGAGGGCGGTGTTCAGCGCCGCGTTCAGCCGCGCCAGCGCCGGCGCGGGGGTGCCGGCCGGCGCCATCAGCGCGCCCCAGGACGTCGCCGACGCGCCCGCGAGGCCCGCCTCGGCCATGCTCGGCACATCGGGCAGCAGCGGATGGCGCGCCGAGCCCGTCACTGCGAGCGCCCGCACTCGGCCCGCCTGGACTTGGCCGATGCAGGACGGCAGCTGGTCCAGCATGAGCTGCACCGTGCCCGCGACCGTGTCGTTCAGCGCCGGCGCGGAGCCGCGATAGGGCACGTGCGTCAGCTCGATGCCGGCGGTGAGGCGGAACAGCTCGGCGACCATGTGCGTCGAGCTGCCGGCGCCGGCTGAGCCGAAGGCGAGGCGCGTCGGCTGGGCCTTTGCCAACGCGATCAGTTCGCCGACGGTGGTGGCCTGCACGGCGGGATGAACGATCAGCACGTGCACGGTCTCGAACGCCATGCCGACGCCGACGAGATCGCGCGCCGGATCGAAGGTCATGCCGCGATAGAGATGCGGATTGATCGTCAGCCCGCCCATCGTCCCCATCAGCAGGCTATGGCCGTCGGCGGGGCTGCGCACCACGTTCTCCGCGCCGACATTGCCGCCGGCGCCGGTGCGGTTCTCGACCACCACGGGCTGACCCAGGGTGCCGGACATGTGCTCGGCCAGCACGCGCGCGACCACGTCGGTGGCGCCGCCGGCCGGGAACGGCACGACGAGGCGCAGCGGGCGTGACGGCGCCCAGGACTGCGCGTGCGTCGCCACCGGAGCCAGGGCCCCCGCGATCAGCGCCGATCGTCGTGTCAGCATCGTTCCACTCCCTCAGACGCAGCGTTCGAAGCGCTGCTTCATCACGTCCAGCACCTCGTCCGGGTCGCGCAACCACCAGTCGCGCGCGGAGAAGATTTCGACCTCGATCGGGCCATCATAGCCGGCCGCGTCCACCGCCGCCCGCAGCCCGGCGATCTCGATCACCCCATCGCCCATCATGCCGCGATCGGTGACGAGATCGCGCGTCTCCCTGAGCCAGTCGCAGACATGGAAGCCGAGGATGCGCCCGCGCGCCTGCGCGATCTGCTCGCGGATCTCGGGGTCCCACCAGACGTGATAGACGTCTAGCGCCACGCCGACGCCGTCACCCAGCGTGTCGCACCAGTCGAGCGCCTGGGCGGTAGTGGAGAGCACCGAACGGTCGGCGCAGGTCATCGGATGCAGCGGTTCGAGTGCGAGCGCAACGCCGGCGGCGCGCGCGTGCGGGAGCACCGCGGCGAGGCCTTCGAGGCAGCGGGCGCGCGCGGCGGCGAGATCGCGCGAGTCCGGCAGCAGACCGCCATTGACGATCACCAGGCAGCGCGCACCCAGTGTGGCCGCCTCGTCGATCGCGCGGCGGTTGTCGTCGATCGCCTGCGCGGGCGGGACCGACGTCCACCAGCCGCCGCGGCACAGCCCAGACACCTTCAGCCCTGCGTCGCGGATGTGCTGCGTGGCGCGCGCGACTCCGTACGCCTCGAGACCGTCGCGCCACGGCCCGATCCAGCCGATGCCGTGACGCGCGCAGCCCTCGATGCAGGCCGGCAGGTCCCAGCGCTCGCGCACCGTCGCGGTATTGAGCGACAGCCGCGCGAGATCCGCCATCAGTGCACGCCGTGGGTGGCGAGCAGGGCGCGCATCCGCGCGCACGCCATGTCCGGGTCGCGCAGCAGACCGGCGGCATCCGCGAGGCGGAACAGCCCGGCGAGATGGGGCAAGCCGCGCGCGGAGTGCTGCCCGCCCACCATGGTGAAGTGGTCCTGGTGCGCGTTCAGCCAGGCAAGGAACACCACACCGGTCTTGTAGAACCGCGTCGGCGCCTTGAAGACGTGGCGCGAGAGCGGAACGGTCGGGCCGAGGATGTCGTGGAAGGTCGAGAGATCGTTGCGCTGCAGGCTGCCGAGCGCGGCGGACGCCGCCGGGGCGATCGGATCGAAGATGCCGAGCAGGGCGTCGGAATGCCCCTGGTCGTCGCCGGCGATCAGCTCGGCGTAGTTGAAGTCGTCCCCGGTGTACATGCGCACGCCTTTCGGCAGGCGGCGGCGCATCGCGATCTCCCTGTCCTTGTCGAGCAGCGAGATCTTGATGCCATCGATCGCGTCGGCGTTGGCGTGCAGCATGGTCAGGCACGTCTCCATCGCCTGCCCATGATCGTCGGAGCCCCAGTAGCCGGCCAGGGCGGGATCGAACATCTCGCCGAGCCAATGGATGATCACGGGCTGGCGCACCTGCGACAGCACGCGGTGATAGACGCGGAGATAGTCGTCAGGCCCTCGCGCGGCCTTCGCGAGTGCCCGGCTCGCCATCAGGATCACCCGCCCGCCGAGCGCCTCGACAGCGCCGACCTGGTGTTCGTAGGCGGCGATCACGTCGTCGATCGTCACTTCGGGGCCGGGGGTGAGATGGTCGGTGCCCGCGCCGCAGGCGATCACCGCGCCGGGGATGTCCTTCGCCGCGTCCAGGCTGCGGCGGATCAGTTCGAGCGAGGCCGCCCAATCGAGCCCCATGCCGCGCTGCGCGGTGTCCATCGCCTCGGCGACGCCGAGGCCGAGCGACCAGAGATACCGGCGATAGGCGATGGTGCGGTCCCAGTCGATCGCGACATCGAGCCACGGATCGACGTCGGCGAGCGGATCGGCGACCACATGCGCGGCGGCGATCGCCACCCGGTTGAACGGCGGCGTGGCTTTCGGGAACACGCGCGGCGGGCGGGTGGTGAAGGCTTCGAGGCGTCGGTCGGCGGTCGGCAGGGTGATCGTCGGCATGCTCACGCCTCCAGTGCGGGGATGTCGATCCAGCGCCGCTCGGTC
>CALKJX010000267.1 GCA_937995555.1 uncultured Elioraea sp. | reverse complement strand
CGGCCCCACACCGCCTGCTGCTCGCCCGCGTCCTCGAAGCCGGGGCTCGGGCGCGAGGCGAAGGTCTTGATCAGCATGTTGTAGCGGTATTCGCCCTCGGTCATGATCGACACGACCGTTCCTCCTTCGGGTTGTTGCGGCATCAGCGCGGGGCGGGGACCGTGTACTCGGGGCCGCGCGCGGTCTCGACGTATTCCGGCCAGCGGTAGTGGATCGGCGCGGCGAAGCCCTTCGGCAGCAGCGGCGCGAGCCAGCGTGATCCACCGATGCCGCCGCCGGTGCGCTCGACGAACTCCGCGCGCGCCCGCTCGATCAGCGCGGGCCGTTCGAGCAGCCCGACGAAGGTCGCGCCCGTCACCTCGGCCGCCTTCAGCCACATCGGGTCGATGCAGGCCGGATGCCCGCCCATCGCGTGGCGCGTCCAGTCCGGCCAGTTGCGCCCCGGCGCATCGACGCGCAGCTGCGCCCGCCCGACATAGAGCCGCGCGGTCGGGCAGTGCCAGGTCCAGTCGGTGTAGTCGTCGGAGGTGTAGTTCCTCTGCCAGGGCGGCAGATGCGCGCGCAGCGCAGCCTCGGCGTCCTGCGGCGTGCAGAGGCGAAGGATCTCGGCGGGGAACGGATCGGGCACGGGTCCGGCGCCGCAGGCCGCGCGCAATTCGTTCGCGAACGCGATCGCCTCCTCCGAGTAGGTGGGCGGGCCGAGGGCAGCGAACACGTCGAAGGTCGCCTGGGCGATCGCATGGTTCGGCAGGCCCGGCCGCGTCTTGGTCACCCAGTCCTTGCGCACCGTGCAGTGCGTCATCGCCGCGACGTGGTCGGCGTTGCGGTCCAGCACCGTCCAGACCCGCTCCTGCATCTCGATGGTCGGTGCGCGCAGCGCGTACTGGATCACCGCGAGCCCGGGCGGCAGGTTGTCGGCGGTCGCCTGCCCGGCCTGCAGGATCGCCTCGTTCAGCGACCAGGCGCCCTGGTGCGGCAGCATGTTCTCCTTGAGATACTTGGCCGAGGTGTACATCAGGCACACCGCGTCGATCGCGCCGGGCGCGCGGCTCACCGAGTGCGACGAGTGCACGCCCGTGCGCGCGATCGAGGACGACCAGGTCTCCGGCTCCAGGCACTCGAAGGTGTAGATGCGCGACCAGTAGGTGGCGCAGTGCGTGTCCCACAGGCAGGAGTTGGCGAGCGACAGGAACGAGGTCGGGTGCCAGGAGATCGCCGCTGTGAAGTGGTCGTAGCAGCCGTGCGCGGCGTGCACCGGCTTGGAGCCGCACATCTTCTCGGCCGGCTCGCCCATCAGCACCAGCGTGCCCTTGAGCCCGTGCCGCTCCATCGCGTGCCTGGCCGCGAGCGTGCCGGCGAGCGCGCCGATCCCGAGCGCGGAGTGCGGGTCGGTGTGGCCGGCCGTGTGCAGATGCGTCCCCGCGCGGGGCTCGCGGCGCGCGACCGCCTCCTGGCTGGTGCCCGGCACCGCGTCGTACTCGGCGATGTTGGCGAGCACCGGCGCGCCATCTTGCGTGCCCGGCGCGGTCCAGGTGGCGCGGAACGCCGTCGGCATCCCGGCCGTCCCTTCCTCCACCGTGAAGCCCTCGCGCCGGAGCCGCTCGACGAACCAGGCGGCCGAGCGGTATTCGCGCCAGGAGGGTTCGGCGAGGCGCCAGAGATGCAGGTGGTCCGCCGACAGGGACGCAGCGTGGGCCGCCACCCACCCGGCGGCGTCGCGCTGCGCCGCGCTCAGCACCGTCATCGCTCCCGCCTCCTCCTCAGCCACAGATCGCCCGCCAGCATCAGCATCGACAGCAGGATCATCACGCAGGCCGCGACCGCCATCACCGGGTCGAGATTCTCGTTGATGCCGTCCCACATCCGCCGCGGCAGGGTGAACAGCGCGCGGCTCGCGATGAAGAGGATCAGCACCGCCTCGTCCCAGGAATGGATGAAGGCGAAGATCGCGCCCGAGGCGATGCCCGGCATCACCCGCGGCATGATCACCCAGCGCAGCGTCTGCGACAGGTTGGCGCCCATGCTGCGCGCCGCCTGTTCGAGCCTGGGATCGAAATTCGCGAGCGTCGCCGTGACCGTGATCATCACGTACGGGATGCCGGTCACGCCGTGCACCAGGATGATGCCGAGATAGGTGTCGAGCAGGTCGAGCCGGATCCAGAGCCGGTAGATGCCGAGCGCATAGACGATCGAGGGCACGATGATCGGCAGCAGCATCAGCACGCGCACGAGATCGGTCAGCCGCGTCGAGAGCTTCCAGCAGCCGATCGCGCAGAGCGTGCCCGAGGTCACCGCCAGCACGGTCGAGAACACGGCGATCACCAGGCTCTGCCAGGTGCTGGCGAGCCAGCGTTCGGAGGTGAAGAACGTGGCGTAGTGCTGCAGGCTCGGCGCCTCGTAGGGCAGCGAGAGGAAACGCTGGTCGGTCACGCTGAGCGGGAAGACGATGCCGATCGGCAGCAGCAGGAACAGCAGCACCGACCAGGCGAGCACGTTGGCGACGGGGCCGGCCTGGGCGGAACGGTCCATCTCAGTGCCTGCCGCCGAACAGGCGCCGGAAATCGACGACGCGCGCGAAGATGGCCAGCACGACCACGACCGCGACCAGCAGCGTGCTCGCCATCATCGTGCCGACGCCCCAGCGGATCAGGTCGAGGATCTGCAGCTTGATGTACTCGGCGACCATCAGCGTCCGCCCGCCGCCGAGGATCGCCGGCGTGACGTAGAAGCCGAGCGAGAAGATGAACACCAGCACCGTCGCGGCGACGATGCCCGGCAGGGTCAGCGGCAGGAAGACGCGGCGGAACGCCTCGATCCGGGTCGCGCCGAGGCCGCGCGCGGCCGGCACGAGGCGCGGATCGATGTCGCGCATCGAGGCGTAGAGCGGCAGCACGGCGTAAGGGATCATGTAGTGCACCATGCCCACCGCGATGCCGAACTCGTTCCAGATCAGCCGCAAGGGCTGGTCGATCAGCCCGATGCCGAGCAGCGCCTCGTTCACCACGCCCTGGCTGCGCAGCAGCGTCACCCAGGCGAAGGCGCGCACCAGCACGCTGATCCACAAGGGCAGCAGGACGCAGACGAACATCCAGCGCTGCATCCGTGGCGGCGCGGAGACCAGCGCATAGGCGACGACATAGCCCGCCACCAGCGTGATCGCGGTGGTGATGGTGCAGATGCGCAGCGTCGTCATCCACACCCGCTGCAAGGCTGGACTGGTCAGCAGCCGCTCGTAGTTGCCGAAGCCCGGTTCGGGCTCGGTGAACGAGATCCACAGCACCTCGGCCAGCGGGAAGGCGTAGAACGCCAGCATCAGGATGACGGCCGGCGCGATCAGCAGCCACCACGAGAACGATGCGCCGAGGATGCGCGTCTGCGGCGCCGTCCGGGACAGCGCGGCGGCGAGTGTGGCCATCAGTCGCGCGCCACCGGCACCGACGCGTCGGCCGTCCAGGCGAGGCGCACGCGTCGCCCCTCCGCCGGCTCGACCGGGCAGCGCCAGGCCGGCACGGTCACCTGCAAGGTGCCGGCCGCCGCGGTCTCGACGATCAGCGCGAAGGACGTGCCGAAATACGACCAGGCCGCGATCGTGCCCTCGACCAGGTTCGGCGCGGCCTCACCGTCCGCGGCGATGCCGATCTTCTCGGGTCGCAGCGCGATCAGCACGTCGTCCCCCGCCGGCGCCGGGCCGTCCTGGACGAAGCGCGCGCCATCCACCGCATAGGCGAAGCCGTCGTTGCGCCGCTCGACGATGCGGCCCGCGAGGAAGTTCGACTTGCCGAGGAAGTCGGCGACGAAGCGCGTGGCCGGGCGCTCGTAGAGCGTGCCGGGCGGCCCTTCCTGGACGAGCTTGCCGTCGCGCAGGATGGCGATGCTGTCGGACATCGACAGCGCCTCCTCCTGGTCGTGCGTGACGTAGATGAAGGTCAGCCCCACGCGCCGGTGCAGCGCCTTCAGCTCCACCTGCAACTCCGCGCGCAGCTTCTTGTCGAGCGCCGACAGCGGCTCGTCCAGCAGCAGCAGCGCGGGCTGGAACACGAGCGCGCGCGCGAGCGCCACGCGCTGCTGCTGGCCGCCCGAGAGCTGGCTCGGCCGGCGGTCCTTCAGATGGCCGAGCTGCACCAGATCCAACGCCTCGGCGACGCGCCGCTCGGCCTCGGCGCGGGCGACGTTGCGCACCCGCAGCGGGAAGTTCACGTTCTCCGCCACCGTCATGTGGGGGAACAGCGCGTAGCCCTGGAACACCATGCCGAAATTGCGCCTCTCCGGCGGCAGCGGCGTGATCGGCGTCTGGTCGAGCAGGATCTCGCCCGCGGTCGGCTGCACGAAGCCCGCGATCGCCATCAGGATGGTCGTCTTGCCCGACCCCGACGGGCCGAGCAGGGTCACGAACTGGCCGCGCGCGATCGTCAGCGTGACGTCGTCGACCGCGCGGGTTGGCCCGTAGTGCTTGGCCAGCCGCCGGACCGTCAGGCTGTGCTGGAGTGCGGCCATCAGTCGCGGTAGGACGGGTCTTCGCGATCGAGCATCCGGCGCAGCGCCGCCCAGGGCCGCCAGCCCTTGTTCGGGGCGGTGGTGAACTGCGCCTGGGTGCGCGCGACAACCTCCGGCGGCGGCATCGACAGCTTGCGGTTCATCGAGGTGGCGGCGACCTGGATGCGGCACGCCATCTCCAGGTAGTACATGTGGTAGAAGGCTTCCGCGACCGTGCGCCCGACGGTCAGCAGGCCGTGATTGCGCAGCAGCATCCCCGGCGCGTCGCCGAGATCGCGCACCAGCCGGTCGCGCTCGGAGAGGTTGTCGTCCGCGGCGATGCCCTCGTAGTCGTGCACGGGCACGCGGCCGACGAACTCCATCGACATCTGGTTCAGCGGCAGGATGCCGTCCTCGGTCGCCGCCACCGCCATGCCGGCAAGCGTGTGGGTGTGCATCACGCAATGCGCGTCGTCGCGGCCCATGTGGATCGCGGAATGGATCACGAACCCGGCCGGGTTCACGGGCCAGGTCGCCTCGCCGACCGGATTGCCCTCGACATCGATCACGACGAGCGAGGAGGCGGTGATCTCGCCGAACAGCATGCCATAGGGGTTGATCAGGAAGCGCGGTTCACCGGGTCCCGGCAGGCGGGCCGAGAGGTGCGTGAAGATCAGGTCGTCCATGCCGAAGCGCGCGATCAGGCGATAGGCGGCGGCGAGATCCTCGCGCAGCGCGCGTTCGGTCGCGGGGGCGGTGGGCGGTTGCGGCGGCATCGCGTTCATGCGGTGATCCGTTGCGGTCGGTTACCATCGCCTCGGGGTGACGGCGTCGGAGTGTCGGCCTAACCTGCCGCGCCATCAAGGGTGGTTCAGGAAACCGAAGCATGACCGATCCCGCGGCGGCGCGACGCGCGCTGCTTCAGCATCTGCGCGAGACGGAGGCGGAGCAGATCGCGCTGCTGCGCGCCTTCCTCCGGGCGCCCTCGGCCAATCCGCCGGGCGACACGCGCCCCGCCGCGGCCGTGCTGGAACGCTTCCTCGCCGACCGGGGGCTTGCGCCCGCGATCCACGCGGCGCGGCCGGACCTGCCCAACCTCGTCGCGACCCTCGCCGGCGCCCGCGCCGGCGGGCATCTGGTGTTCAACGGCCACATGGACGTCTTCCCGCCCAACGATGCCCATGGCTGGTCGGGCGACCTCCGTGACGGCCGGCTCTACGGCCGGGGTGCCGCCGACATGAAGGCGGGCACGGCGGCCAGCACCATCGCCTTCGCGGCCCTCGCCCGCATCGCACCGTCGCTCGCCGGCCGTGTCACACTCACCGCCGTCAGCGACGAGGAGACCGGCGGGCGCTGGGGAACGCGCTACCTGTTCGACACACTCGGCGAGGCGGTGAAGGGCGATATCTGCCTGAACGGCGAGCCCTCGGGCATCAACAACATCCGCTTCATGGAGAAGGGCACGCTGCGCCTGACCGTCAGCGTGCGCACCAGGGGCGCGCATGGCGGCTATCCGCATCTCTCGCCGAGCGCGATCAAGATCGCGGCCGCGATCATCGCCGCCTTCGAGGGGCTGCACGGCTTCGAGCCCGCGCTGCCCGAGGCGGTGGCGCAGGCGCTCGCCGATCCGGCGGTGATCGCCGCGCACGATGCCGGGCTCGGCCAGGGCGCCTCGGCGATCGTGCGCCAGGTGGTGTTCAACGCCGGCATGATCGCGGGCGGATCGAAGGTGAACGTGCTGCCCGACCGCTGCGAGCTGCAATGCGAGTTCCGCTACCCCTGGGGGCTGGACCGCGCGGCGATGGAGGGCAATGTGCGGCGCATCCTCGCCCGCTTCCCCGAGGCGAGCCTCGCGGTGCACGAGGACCACTCCTACCCGCCCTCGCTCGCCGACCCGGCCGACCCGATGGTCTCCATCCTCGCCGACGTGGTGGAGCGCGATCTCGGCAAGCCGCGCCCCGTCCCCTGCTGTTCCCTCGGCGGGTCGGACAGCCGCTACTGGCGCTGGGCCGGCGTGCCGGCCTTCCTCTACGGCCCGAGCCCGGTGACGATGGGCCAGGCCGACGAGCACGTGACGGTCGAGGAGTTCCTGCACGTCGCCAAGGCGCACGCGCTGGCGGCGTTCGACTGGCTCGCCGCCCGCGCCGTCACCTGAGCGCGCTTGCGCGCAGCCGCGCCGGGACGGCACTCTCGCCCCACTCCATCAGCCAGGATTGTCCGCATGCGCTTTCCCCGCCGGCTTGTGATCGCCGCCCTCGCCCTCGCCCTGCCCGCCGGGTCGGCGCTCGCCGACGCGCTCGACGAGGCGGCCGCGCGCGGCACGCTCCGGCTCGGCGTGCGCGCGGATGCGCCGCCCTTCTCGATCTCGGTCGAGGCGGGCCGCTACGAGGGCTACGGCGTCGATCTCTGCCGCGCCGTGGTCGAGGCCGCGGCGGCGAAGACCGGGCGCCCGATCCGGGCGGAATACGTCGCGGTCGATGCCGGCAACCGGCTGAGCCTGCTGGCGGAGGGGAAGATCGACCTGCTCTGCGAGGCGACCTCGCGCACCCTCGGCCGCGCCGACCGGGTGGATTTCTCGCTGCCCACCTTCGTCACCGGCGCGGGGCTGATGGTCCGCCTCGGCCCGAGCCCGATCGCGCTGCCGCCGCTCGGCGGCGGGGGGCTCGGCCTGCCCGCCCGGCCGCCGCGGCGCGTCGGCGTGCTCGCCGGCACCACTACCGAGCGGGCGCTCCGCGCGTACGTGGCGGGCGGGAAGCTGAACGCGGAGATCGTCGAGGCGGCGACGCATCAGGACGGGCTCGCGGCCCTGCCCGCGGGGCTGACCGACGCCTACACCGCCGACCTCGAGATCCTGGTGGCACTCCGCGCCCAGGCGGCCGACCCGGATGCGCTGGCGATCGCCGACCAGACGCTCACGCTCGAGACCTACGCGCTCGGCGTCCGGCCGGGTGAGCGGGCGCTGCGCGTACTCGCCGACCGCACCATCGCCGAGCTCGCCCGCTCCGGCCGAATGATCGAGATCGCCGAGCGGCATTTCCCGGGGCGGCGTCCGGGCGACGCCTTCGTCGCGATGACGCTGCTGAACGCCCTGCCGGACTGACGGGCCGCGCCGCATGATCCCGCGCCGGGCCGTCAACCGCACCTATGACGAGATCGCGGTCGGCGACAGCGCCGCCGAGACGCGGGTGCTGACGGCGGATGATCTCGTGCTGTTCGCGCACGCCTCGGGCAACCTCAACCCGATCCATCTGCCGGGCCGGCAGGGCGAGGGCGACGACGAGCAGGCGGTCGCCCCCGGCATGTGGATCGCCGCGCTGTTCTCCTCGGTGCTCGGCAACCGCCTGCCCGGGCCCGGCACGCGCTACCGCAGCCAGACCGTACGGTTCCTCGCCCCCGCCCGTGTCGGCGACACGCTGACCACGACCGTGACGGCCAAGCTCAAGCTGGCCGACTCCGTGATCGTGTTCGACGGCCGCGCGGTGAACCAGCACGGCACGGTGGTGGCGGAAGCCGAGGCCGAGGTGGCGGCTCCGACCAGGCGCGTCACGCTCGAGGACGCCGGGCTGCCGCGGCTCGCGCTGCACCGGCGCGCGAAGTTCGACGCGCTGATCGCCGCCTGCGCGCCGCTCGCCCCGCTGCCGACCGCGATCGCGCATCCCTGCGACGGGCCGAGCCTTGCCGGCGCGTTGGAAGCGGCGAAGGCGCGGCTGATCGTGCCGATCCTGGTCGGCCCGCGGCCGCGCATCGAGGCGGCCGCTGCCGAGGCCGGGCTCGATCTCGCCGCCATCGAGATCGTCGAGACGCCGCACAGCCATGCCTCGGCCGCGCGCGCGGTCGCCCTGGTGCACGAGGGCCGCGCGCAGGCGGTGATGAAGGGCGCGCTGCACTCCGACGAGCTGCTCGCCGAGATCGTCAAGCGCGAGGGCGGGCTGCGCACCAAGCGCCGCGTCAGCCACGCCTTCGTGCTCGACGCGCCGGTGCTCGACCACCTGCTGATCGTCACCGACGCGGCGATCAACATCCTGCCCGACCTGATGACCAAGGCGGACATCACGCAGAACGCGATCGACCTCGCCCGCGCGATCGGCATCGCCAGGCCGAAGGTCGCGGTGATGAGCGCGGTCGAGACGGTGAACCCCTCGATCCCGTCCTCGATCGACGCGGCGGTGCTGTCGAAGATGGCCGATCGCGGCCAGATCACGGGCGGTCTCGTCGACGGGCCGCTCGCGATGGACAACGCGATCGACCTGGATGCCGCGCGCACCAAGGGCATCACCTCGCTGGTGGCGGGCCGGGCCGAGATCCTGGTGGTGCCGAATCTCGAGGCCGGCAACATGCTGGCGAAGAACCTCACCTTCGTCGCGCAGGCGGACGCGGCCGGGCTGGTGCTCGGCGCCGCGGCGCCGGTGATGCTGACCAGCCGGGCCGACGATGTGCGCGCGCGCCTCGCCTCGGCCGCGCTCGCGGTGCTGTACCGGCACTGGCAGACCACCGGAAGCAGCGCGGTGCCGGCCGCGGACGGCGCGGCGTGACCGACGCGGTCCTGGTCGTCAACGCGGGCTCGTCGTCGATCAAGGTGGAGCTGTTCGCGGCCGACGACGGGCTCACTTCCCTGCTGTCGGGCCAGATCGAGGCGATCGGGCTCGCGCCGCGCCTCGCGCTGCGCGATGCCGCCGGAACGACCGTCGCCGACGAGGCGTGGGGGCAGGGCGAGGGGCCGCGCGACCACCGCGCCGCGCTCGCCGCGATCGGCACGGCCCTCGCGCGCGCGGCCGGGCAGCATCGCATCGTCGCGATCGGGCATCGGGTGGTGCATGGAGGGGCCGCGCTCGCCGCCCCGGTGGTGATCGATCCGGCCATCCGCGCCGAGCTCGCGGCGCTGACGCCGCTCGCGCCGCTGCACCAGCCGCACAACCTCGCCGGCATCGACGCCATGGCCGAGCTCCATCCCGGCGTGATGCAGGTGGCCTGCTTCGACACCGCCTTCCACCGCGGCCATCCGTGGGTGGCCGACACCTTCGCGCTGCCGCGCGCGTTCTGGCGGCGCGGCATCCGACGCTACGGCTTCCACGGCCTCTCCTACGCCTACATCGCCATGCGGCTGCACGACGTGGCACCCGGGATCGCCCGCGGGCGCGTCGTCGTCGCGCATCTCGGCAACGGCGCCTCGATGTGCGCGATCCGCGACGGCCGCTCGATCGACTCGACGATGGGCTTCACGGCGCTCGATGGCCTGCCGATGGGCACCCGCGCGGGCCAGCTCGACCCCGGCGTGCTGCTGCACCTGCTGACGGCCGAGGGCTACGACGCGCCGGCGCTGACGCGGCTGCTCTACCACGAGAGCGGGCTCAAGGGCCTGTCCGGCCTGTCGAGCGACATGCGCGCCCTCGAACAGGCGGGCACGGCCGAGGCGCAGGAGGCGATCGCCTACTTCGTCTATCGCATCCGCAAGGAGCTCGGCGCGCTCACGGCCGCGCTCGGCGGGCTCGACGCGCTCGTCTTCACCGCCGGCATCGGCGAGAACAGCGCCGCGATCCGCGCCGCGGTGTGCGAGGGGCTCGACTGGCTCGGCATCGCGCTCGATACGGCCGCGAACGCGCGCGGCGAGACCGTGCTCTCGACGCCGGCGAGCCGTGTGCGCGTGCTGCGCATCCCCACCGACGAGGAGCGCATGATCGCGCTGGAGACGCTGCGGCTGCTGCGCGCCTGATCAGCGGCTCATCAGCAGCGTCAGGTCCGCGTGCTCCAGCACGTGGCGCGTGACACCGCCGAGGATGAGCTGGCGCAGCCGGCTGTGGCTGTAGGCGCCCATGATCAGCAGGTCGGCCTCGAACTCCTTCGCCGCGGCGAGCATGCCCGCGCCGACGGAGTTGCCCGCCGGCTTGAACTGCTTGGTCTCCGCCTTCACGCCGTGCCAGGCGAGATAGTCGATCAGGCCGGTGACGTCGGGCCCGCGGCGCTGATACTCCTCGGCGTGCAGCACGGCGACCGCCTCGGCGCGCTCGATCCAGGGCAGCCCGCCGGCGACCGCGGCCGCCGACTCGGCCGTGCCGTTCCAGCCGATGCAGACGCGCCGGCCGAGCTGCGCGGGGGCGGTGCGGGCGGCGACCATCACCGGCCGGCCGGAATCGAACAGCACCGCGTGCAGCGCGTCGGAGGTGGAGACGTCGTCGCCCGCCTCGGGGTGCGCGAGCACGACGAAGTCCGACAGCCGCGCCTGCTGCGCGACCACGTCCTCCTCGCGCCCGACCACCGAGCCGAAGCTCGCCGTCACCGCGCCGGCGCTGAACGCGGCCGCCGGGTCGGTGACGATGGGGATGCCGTGCTCCTCGACATAACGCGAGAAGAGCGCCTGCACGCCCTGGGCGCGCTCGGCACTCTCGCGCTCGGTGGCACTCATCATCTCCTCGATCATCGCGCCCGACAGGCCCTCGCCCGCGAGCGGGGCGACGTCGCGCGGATCGATGCGCACGTGCAGGCCGTGCACATGCGCTTTCCAGATCCGCGCCGCCATGAAGGCGGTGGTGAGCGCGGCCTCGCCGGCCTCGGTGCCGATCACGGGCAGCAGCAACTTCCGGTAGGGCATGCGCCTTCCCCTGTGGTTCGTCTCGCCGGTGCGAATCCTAGCACGCCATGCGGTGACGCATCACGGGTTCGCGATCACGTGCCGGGCACGATCCTGCAGGTCGGGGACGGCGGCGTCGAGCCGGGCCCAGGTGATCGGCCCGGGGTCGCGCGCCGCCGCTTGGCGCAGCACCGCGACATCGGCATCCGAAGCATCGCCCCGGCGCGCCATCAGCCGCGCCTCCAGCACGGCGAGCGGGGCTTCGAGCCAGAGGCCGCGGAAGGCGACACCGGCGGCGGCGGCGATCGCCGCGATCCGGGCCCGTTCGGCCGGGTCGAGGAACACCGCATCGGCGATCGCGGCATGGCCGCCGGCGAGCGCCGTCGCGGCCCCCTCCTCCAGCGCGGCGTACACCGCCTCGGTCGCGGCGCGCGTGTAGGCCTCCGGAGGCAGCCGGTCCTCGGGCGCGCGGCCGGCGAGCCGCTTGCGGCTCTCGTCCGTCCGCAGGATCAGGGCGCCGGGCGCGGCACCGAGCGCGGGGGCGAGCGCGCGCGCGAGAGTGGTCTTGCCGGTACCCTGGAGCCCGCCGATGGCGACCAGGCAGGGCGGCGCGGGGTCGAGCGCGGCCCGGGCGAAGGCGAGGTAGCGCGCGGCGTCCTCCTTGCCGAGGCGCGCCAGCACATGCGCGCGCACCATCGCCCGGCAGGAGAGCCAGAGCGGCAGGCCGCGCGTCAGCGCCACATCGCCGGTGCGCGCGACATAGCGGTTCAGCACCCGGTTCGCCGCCGCGCGGTCCGCCCGCGCCTCCAGATCCATCAGCAGGAAGGCGAGGTCGTAGCCGAGATCGATGGTGGCGAGATCCTCGTCGAACTCCAGCGCGTCGAACGGCACCGGCCGCCCCTGCCAGAGACAGAGATTGCCGAGATGGAGGTCGCCATGGGCGCGGCGGATGAAGCCGTCGCGCGCGCGCGCGCGCAACCAGGGCGCGAGCGCGGCATGACGCGCCTCGGCGGCCGCGCGCCAGGCGCCGACGGCCGCGGGCGCGAGCCCCGCCTCCTCGGCCGCACGGGCATTGCCGGCGATCACGCGCGCCATCGCCGCGACGGCGTCGACCCCGGAGACCGCGGGCAGCGCGCCATGCATCGCCGCCACCGCATCGCCGAGCGCGTCGAGCAGGACCGGCGTGAGCGCGCCCCGCGCGGCAACGCGGTCGAGGAAATCCGCCGCCGGCACCGGCGCCATGCGCACGACCCAATCGACCGCCTCGCCCGCGCCGCCGAGGGCGAGCCGGCCGTCGGCGGCGCGCGTCACCGGCACGACATCGCGGTAGAGCCCCGGGGCGTGCGGCGCGTTGAGCGCGAACTCGCGGCGGCTGAACCGCTCGCGCGCCGCGAGCGAGGAGAAGTCGAGGAAGGAGAGCCGCACCGGCTTGCGCAGCTTCCAGACCGTGTCGCGGCCGACGAAGACGCGGCTGATATGGGTCTCGACCGGCGGGCGGCCGGCGAGGCGCGTGAGGAACGCGACGACCTCCGCCTGCCCGTTGGCCTCGCTCACGGATAGAGGAGTTCCGTACGCCACGGCGTACCGGGGGCGTCGCGGCGATAGACCAGCCGCTCATGCAGGCGGAACGGCATGTCGCGCCAGAACTCGATCGCGCGCGGCACGAGCCGGAACCCCGACCAGAAGGGCGGGCGCGGGATCTCGCCGAGGCCGAATTTCAGCGTGTACTCGGCGACCGCCTTCTCGAGCGCCCAGCGCCCCTCCAGCGGGCGCGACTGCTGCGAGGCCCAGGCGCCGATGCGCGACCCGCGCGAGCGCGAGGCGTAATAGGCATCCGCCTCGGCGTCCGCCACCTTCTCGACCGGCCCCTCGACCCGCACCGATCGGGTCTGGGTCTTCCAGTGGAAGCACAGCGCCGCCTGCGGATTGGCGCTGAGCTCCCTGCCCTTGCGGCTTTCCAGGTTGGTGTAGAAGACGAAGCCGCGCGCATCGACGCCCTTCAGCAGCACCATGCGCGCGGACGGCCGCCCGTCGGGGGTGGCGGTCGCGAGGCAGGTCGCGTTCGGGTCGTTCGGTTCGGTCTTCGCCGCCTCGGCCATCCAGGCCTCGAACCGCACGATCGGGTCTTCGGGCTCCGCCACATCCGCTCTCCGTTGCTCTGGGCGGAATGTGCGCGCGCCGCGGGGCCTGTCCAGACCCTCTTGCCCGGCGCGCGTGCCGCGTGCCACCAAGGCGGCAGAGGCAGGATGGCAGGATGGCGATGGATGATGCCGCGACGGCCCGCGTGACGGCGCCTTCCGGAACCTTGATGCAGGGACGGCGGGGCCTGGTGATGGGGGTGGCGAACGACCGCTCGATCGCCTGGGGCATCGCCGCGGCCTGCGCCGCGCAGGGGGCGGAGCTCGCCTTCACCTATCAGGGCGAGTCGCTGCTGAAGCGCGTCGAGCCGCTCGCCGCCTCGGTCGGCAGCAGCATCGTGCTGCCCTGCGACGTCACCGAGGACGCCTCGATCGACGCGGTTTTCGCCGCGCTGGAGACGCAGTGGGGCGGGCTCGACTTCCTCGTCCATGCGATCGCCTGGTCGGACAAGGAGCAGCTCAAGGGCCGCTACCTTGAGACCACGCGCGAGAACTTCGTCAAAAGTCTCGACATCTCCTGCTACTCGTTCACCGCGGTCTGCCAGCGCGCGGTCAGGCTGATGAAGCCGGGTGGAACCCTGCTCACGCTCACCGATCTCGGCGCGGAGCGGGTGACGCCGCATTACAACGTCATGGGGGTCGCCAAGGCGGCACTGGAGGCCTCGGTGCGCTATCTCGCCGCCGACCTGGGCGGCGATGGCATCCGCGTGAACGCGATCAGCGCCGGGCCCATCAAGACGCTGGCGGCAAGCGGGATCGGCGATTTCCGCTACATCCTGAAATGGAACCAGTACAATTCGCCGCTCAAACGGAATGTCACGATCGAGGATGTGGGCGGCGCGGGCGTCTACCTGCTGTCGGAGCTCTCCTCGGGGGTCACCGGCGAGGTGCACCACGTCGATTGCGGCTACCACATCGTCGGCATGAAGGCGGTGGACGCGCCGGACATCACCACGGTCTGACGCGTCCGCTCACCGCCCCTCGCCGACGAAGGGGTTGCCGCGCCGCTCCTCGCCGAAGGTGCCGCCGGGGCCGTGGCCGCACAGGAACACCATGTCGTCGCCGAGCGGGAACAGCTTGGTGCGGATCGCCGCGACCAGCGCCTGCGTGTCGCCATAGGGGAAGTCGGTGCGGCCGATCGAGCCGCGGAACAGCACATCGCCGACGATCGCCACGCGCGAGGCTGTCGAAACGAACACGACATGGCCGGGCGTGTGGCCGGGGCAATGCAGCACCGCGAAATCGAGCCCGGCGATCGGCACCGTGTCGCCCTCGGCGAGCCAGCGGTCGGGCGTCACCGCGCGCGCCTCGGGCACGCCGTAGGCGCGGCCCTGCGCCGCGAGCCCCTCGAGCAGGAACCGGTCCTCGATCGCGGGGCCCCAGATCGGCACGCCGAGCGCCTCGGCGAGTGCAGCCGCGCCGCCGGCATGGTCGATATGCCCGTGCGTCAGGAGGATCCGCTCGGCGGTGAGGCCGAGCTCGCCGAGCACCCCGGCGATCCGGTGGGGCTCGCCGCCCGGATCGATCACGCTGGCGCGGCAGTCCTGGTCGTCCCAGAAGATCGAGCAGTTCTGCTGGAGCGGCGTGACCGGCAGCACCGAGGCCTTGAGCGTCATCGCGGGTCTCTCACGTGGGGGTGGCAGGACAGGCCACGGCCAAGCGTGGCGGCAACCGCGGCGACCGTCGCACGGCCGCACCCCGATGGCCAGCCCGCGGCATCGCGGCGCCGCATCTCGTTGCGGCTGCGTTTCGGCGCCGCGGGGCGCTCAGTACGTGACCTCGGTCGCCTCGCTGATCGTGATCGGTTGCCCGAGCGTGTAGGGCAGCAGGAAGGTGAACGGCGCGCTCGCCGTGACGCGGTAGGTGCGCGCGACCGCCGGGTCGGTGCCGCCGCAGCCCGTGCAGCTCACCGTCAGCGCCTCGCCGAGGAAAGGCGCCTGCGCCCGCGCGATCTGCTGCACCTCCGCCGCCGTGCGACCCAGCGAGGCGGCCCGCACCGCCTCGGCCGCCGCCTGGCGCACCGAGATCACCGAGATGGCGTAGCGCGAGAAGTCGATGATACCGAACACGAGCATCAGGAACACGGGCGCGACGACCGCGAACTCGAGCGCGGCGCCGCCCGCGCTCCACCCGCGGCGCGGCGCGATCAGCCCCCGGCCGCGCGCCCGCTCAGCGCACACGGGCGACCGCCGAGCCGCTGAGCGTGCTCGGCAGCACATAGCCGCCGATGCCGATGATCGCGGCATAGGGGCGGGTGATGGTGATGCCGACATAGACGCCAGCCGGCGCCCCGGCGCAGGGCGTGCCCTCGCAGGACACGACCGCCGGGCTGCCGCCCGGGCAGGCGCAGTAGGCCGGCACGACCGCAACGGTCGCCCCGGTTCCGCCGAGCGAGGCCGCGGTCGCCGCCATGATGCCGGCGGTGTTCTCGGGGAAGCTCATCGCGTACTGGGCGCCGGCGCGGGCCGCGTTCTCGAGCCGGATGGTCTGCTGCATGGCCCCGGCCACATCGACCAGCCCGGCGAGCAGAACGATCATCGCCGGCGCGATCACACCGAACTCGACGGCCGAGACCCCCGAGCGGCAGCGGCCGAGACGGGAGAGGAGCCCGCGCATCGCGCTACTCCACCAGCCGGACGACGCGGATCTGCGGCAGCGCGGTGTCGGGATCGAGCCCGAGCGCCGTGCAACCGTCGACGATCACGGTCTGTTCGGTCGTGCCGGTCAGCGTGATCGATTCGCCGATGAATGCCTTGCAGGTGGTGTTGTTGCCGCCGAAATTGCCGTTGATGGTCAGATCCGCCGAGGGGAAGTAGAACAGCCCGCGCGTGCGGATGTTGGCGCCGCCGTTCAGCTTCACGGAGTTGCCGGCAGGCGCGCGCGGGTCCTGGTACATCAGGATGCCGGGATAGCCAGCGGTGCCGCCGATCAGGTCGATGTTCGCGCCGCCATTGATCTTCGGCCCGCCGATCTGGTTCGCCTCGCCCGTGTAGACGAAGGTGACGCCGTTGCCCGGCGTGCAGCTCGGGCAGGTGATGGAGGCCTGCGCATTGGCGGTCAGGCTGCCATTCTGGATCACGTAGACGCCCGGCGAGAGCACGGCGTTGCCCTTAAGCTCCATGCCGCCGCAGTACCGGCCGGGCGAGAGGTTTCGTGTCTGGTTCGAATTGACGGTGAAGTTCGTCTGGCTGCAGGCGCCGCTCTGTGCCGGCAGCGGTATCCCCGTGCCCGGCACGTCCGGCGCGAAGGGGTCCTGGATCGGCGGCTGGTAGGATGACGGCGGGCGTGCCAGCGTGACGTTGTTCGGATTGCTGATCTGTACGGTGCCGACGGCGGCCAGCGTGAACGCCGTGATCCGCGAGTTGCCGAACTGCCTGATCGAGGTGTTGGACGCGAGGCTGCACGCCGCGGCGGTGACGCTGGCATTGCCGCCCAACGAGAGATCGACCTCCTGCACCAGGCTGCCGCCAGCCGTGCCCAGGGCAAGGATGCAGGCCGACCCGCCGTTCATAATGACGGAACGCGCGACCGCGCGCGTCTCGATCACGGCGTTGCCGCCCATGAACAGGGCGGCGATCTGCAGCGGCGTGGTGCGGCGTACGCGCACCTCGACGGCCGTCACGTCGCCGGCGTTCGGGCCGGTCGCCGGCGGATGGTTGATGGTGACGAGGGTGTTGTTGCTGCCGTTGGTGAAGCCGTTGCGGGCACTCGTCTCCAGGGCCGCGGCCGCCGCCGGCCGGTTGAACGCGACGGCAACCGCCGCGGCCTGCGCCGCCGTGTCGGCCGCGGTCTGGGCGGCGCGGCGGGCGACGTACCAGGAGCCACCCTCGCCCGCGATCCCGGCGAAGCCGACCAGCACGGTCGCCATCGCGCCGAAGGTGATCGCGGTCGCGCCCCTCCGGCACGCGAACAGCCGCGCGAGCGTGTGCGCGGCATCGTCACGGCAACGGCGAAGGCGGCATGCGGTGCGCAGCATCATGTCCGGTCGGCCCTGGCGTCCTGCGCGGGGAGTCGGCCGAACCTAGAAGCAAGCGGTTAAAGGTTTATTGCCGGATCGCGGAGATCGCGCATGCACACGCAGCAGTACGCAGGACTGCGGATGCAGCCGTCATACGAATACATGCCGGTACGCATATTCGAGGACGCTTTATCCTCACCATGTGCCGACGCTTGTCTGTCACCGGCAGGGAATCATCAATCCAGATCGAGTTTTTTCACGATCGCTCGCCGAGCGGATCATGCCCGGCAACGAATCTTTAACGATTCGCTGCGAGCGTCGGTCCGGGTGTCCCCGGCAGAAGGAAAACTGCACATGTTGAAGGCCTACAGCTTGGTCCGGTCCCGCCTCGCCGCCCTCCGCCGCGACGAGAAGGGCGTTACGGCGATCGAGTACGGCGTGATCGCGGCGGTCATCATCGTCGCGCTGGTCGGCGTTCTCAGTGGCGTCGCCGGCGGCTTGACGACGGCGTTCAACTCCGTCGCCACGGCCCTGACCGGCAGCGGCACTCCCTGATCCGGCCTGAGGGCAGTCGCGCCGCATTCGGGGCGCGGCGTGGGAACGCGGGGCCGCCTTGTGCGGCCCCGTCGCCGTTCCGAGGCGCGTGAGCCACGCGCCGCCGCGCCGGACGGTCTGAACCCATCCGGACGGTCTGAACCCATGACGACCCTTCTGCTGATCGTCATCGCCGCGGCGCTGATCGCGGCGGCCTGTTCGGATCTCGCGGTGCGGCGGATTCCGAACGCCGCTTCGGCCGTGGTGGCGCTCGCCGGGCTCGCCCTGCGGGCCCTCGAGGGACCGGGCCCCCTGGCCGCGACCCTCGCGGCCGCAGGCGTGCTGTTCATCGTGCTGTTCGCTGCCTTCGCGCGCGGCGTGCTGGGCGGCGGCGATGTCAAGCTCGCCGTCGCGGTCGCGCTCGGCCTGCCGCCGGCAACGATCTGGGATTTCGTCATCGTCACCGCCCTCGGCGGCGGCGTGCTCGGCCTCGGCTATCTGGCCGCGCAACGCCTCATCCCCCCCACTGTCGCGCCCGCCGGACGCGGCGCCTCGGCCCTCGCCCGCGTGGTCGCCGCCGAACGCTGGCGCATGCGGCGGCGCGGCCCGCTGCCCTACGGCGTCGCCATCGCCATCGGCGGGCTTACATACTTCGGCAACCATTTCATGGTGCAGTGACGGCATGGCCGTCCGGATCATCCTCATCGCGCTGATCGTCCTCGCGGCGGCAGGCCTGTCGCTCCTTGGCATGCAGGCGCTGCTGCCGGCCCAGCCCGTCCGCACCGTCGTCTCCGAGCCCGTGCCGAACCAGCCGCCGCCGCCCTTGCTGGTCCGCACCCTCGTCGCAGCCCGCCCGATCCCGGCCGGATCGCTGCTGCGGGCCGAGGATCTCGGCGTGCGCGAGGTGCCGACCGGCGAGGCCGGCGCGGGTGTGCTGCGCGACACCCCGGAGACGCGCGCCGAACTCGCCGGCGCCCTCGTGCGCCGCTATCTCGAGCCCGGCGAACGCATCGCGATCGAGGACGTGCTGCGCCCGCGCGACCGCGGCTTCCTCGCCGCCGTGCTGCGCCCGAACATGCGCGCGATCACCGTCGGCGTCGATGCCGTCACGGGTGCGGCCGGCCTGATCTGGCCCGGCGACCGGGTGGATCTGCTGCTGACCCAGTCGCTCGACGAGCGCGTCACCCAGCTCTCGCGCCGGGTGGTGGGCGAGACCGTGCTGAACGACGTGCGCGTGATCGCGGTCGACCAGCAGCTCACCCAGGGCGCCGCGGGCGCCAATGCCTCGCCCGAGGGCAGGGTCGCCCGCACGGTCACGCTGGAGGTGACGCCCGAGGAGGCCGAGCGCGTCGCGGTCGCGGGCCAGCTCGGCCGGCTCTCGCTCACGATCCGCGCGATGGACGGCGATGCCCAGAGCGTGGAGCGCGCCCGCCGCTCCGTGTTCGGCGGCGACGTCTCGCCGGCCCTGTCCGAGAGCGACCGCATCGAGCGACCGGTCGGGGCCAGGATGCGCATCATCCAGGGCGACGATCGCCAGGAGGTCATCTTCCGATGATCCGGCGCAGCCTCCGCCTTGCCGTCCTCGCGGTCTGCCTCGCCGGTCCTGCGGTGCCGGCGTGGCCCGGCGGGGCCAGTCCGGCGGCGGCGCAGACGCGGGGTGCGCTGACGATCGAGCCCGGCGGCGGCCAGCTCGTCACCCTGCCGCAGGCCGCCGCCACCGTGTTCGCCGCCGATCCGCGCGTTGCGCGCGTGCAGGCGGCCTCGCCGACGACGCTGTTCATCTCC
>CALKJX010000266.1 GCA_937995555.1 uncultured Elioraea sp. | reverse complement strand
CTCGATGATCGAGGCCCCGGCGATCGTCGGGGTGGAGACCAGCAGGATCTTGCGCCGGGCAAACGTCCGCGTGCGGGCTTCGGAGAGAATGATCGCATCGCCCTCGCCATCCACGTCCAGCGGGTAGGCGTCCACCTCGTCCAGGAACAAGTAGCGCACCGGCATCGAGCGCAATCCGACGGCACTGTTCGCCCCGGTCATCACCAGCACGCCGCCGCGAAATTCCTTCATCAGCACGGTGTTGCCCGAATCGCGCGAGCGCGCCGGCGCGATGATCTCGCGCAACACCGGCGACTCCTCGATCAAGGGGTCGATGCGGTGCTTGGAGTTGCGCTGCGCCATCTCGGTGGTGGGCCAGACGATCATCATCGGCCCCGGCGCGTGGTGGATGGCGTAGCCGACCCAGTTCAGGCCCAGTTCCGTGCCGCCCACCTGGGCGCCCTTCATGAACACCACGCGCTCCACCGGCGAGGTGGGCGAGAGGCAATCCATGATCTCGCGCAGGTACGGCGTGCGCGCGGTGCGCCAGCGCCCCGGCTCGGCCGACTCCTTGGTCGAGAGCATCCGGTAGCGATCCGCCCACGCGGAGACGGTCAGCAGCGGGTCGGGCGTGAGGCCCTCGCGCCAGGCGCGCTCGATCTCGGCCGCGCCCTCGTAGTCGTCCCTCATGCGTCGATCCTCGGGGCGATCTCGCCGAGTTCGGCCAGGTGCTCGCGCACCGCGGCGTCCAGCGCCACGTGCAGCGCGTGCTCGTCGAGGCCGAACCGGGCGGCCAGCATGGGCGCGGCGCGCCCCGGCCAGTTCAGCCACGCATCGCGCTCGGCCCGCGCGAGCTTGAAGACGTGGGCGATCGCCCGCGCCCGGTCGACCAGTTCGTCCTTCTTCTCGGCCAGCTCCACCTGCCGGATCTTGGCCTTGAGCACCTCGTTGACGGTGCGCGCCTGGAGCAAGGTGGCGCCGCCCGTGCCCAGCCCGGTGCCCAAGGCAGGCGGCAGGCTCGCGGCGCCCTCCTCGGGCACGCGGTCGCGGGGCGTGGCCTTCGGGGGGGCGGTGCTGCGCGGAGAGACGGTGTTCCTGGCCCACTGCGCATCGGCCTGCTCGGGGTCGAGGGTGCCGTCGGGCAGGGGCGTGATGCGCCCGGTGTCGATCGCCTTCTTGACCGCCACGTGCGACACGCCCCGGTGACGCGCGTAGGCGCGGATCGAAAGGCCCATGGGGATTTCAGCTTTCTGGCCAAGGACGCTTGGCTTCTTCCTGGAACAGCGCGTTCATCACGTCACGCCAACCGACGCTCGAAAGGACGAACGATGAACACCGCCGCCCCCGACCTTCTCGCCACCCAGCTCGCCAAGGCCGCCCTGACCGTGCTGGTCCGCACTTGTCGCCAGGAGGTGGCCGCCGCCAGCCGCGACGACCTGGAGACCGCCTGTGCCGCGATGCGCGCCCAGGCCCGCCCCGTGCTCGACCGCCTGCTGGACGACGCCCGCGCCGCGCCCTGGGTGGCCGAGGCCGCCTTCCACGCCGCCGCGCTCGAACTCGCGCAGGCCGGGATGGCCGTGTTGCGCCCGCGCTGAATCGGGCAAGCCAAGCGGAAAGCGCTTGGCTTCACCCGCGAACAGCGCGTTCATCCCATCACCCGATCCACCACCGCGAAGGAGCAGCACATGAGCACCACCCCACTGACCCCGGCCCAGCACGCGATCCTGGCCTACGCCCTCGAACACACCGGCGGGCGGATCGAATGGTTCCCCGAACACATCCAAGGTGGCGCACGCCGCAAGGTGCTCGACGGCCTGGCCAATCGCGCCCTGATCGCCCGCCATGGCGACGTCTGGGTCGTCGCCGACGGAGGCTACGACGCCTTGGGCGTGCCGCGCCCGGGCGCCCGGGCCGCAAATCGCAAGTCCTTCGTCGCCAAGCTGGACGCGGTGATCGCCCAGGCCGAGCAGGCGCAGACGGCTCGCGACGAGGCGGACCTGGAGGCGGCCGTGACCGCCGCCGAAGCGGCCTGGGCGCAGGATGCGCATCGCACCGCCGAGCCCCGCCGCCCCCGCGCCGACAGCAAGCAAGCGCAGGTGGTCGCGATGTTGCAACGCCCCGAAGGTGCCACGGTCCGCCAGATCATGCAGGCCACCGGCTGGCAGCCCCACACGGTGCGCGGCACCTTGGCCGGGGCGCTGAAGAAGAAACTGGGCCTGACGATCGTCTCCGAGAAATCCCAGGGCGGTGAGCGCGTCTACCGGCTCGCCTGAGTCGCGATGGGGCGGCGTAACCCGCATGGGATGCCGTCCGTCGCTGAGGGCGTCGTGATTCACTGCGCGATCGCAGAGGGGGCACCCGCTGCTTGATCGAAGGCCACGCCATCTGACTCGCGGATGGCTTGCTTGCCGCTCCAATCTTCCCATCGCCGCACGATCACATCCACGTACTTCGGATCGAGCTCGATCAGCCGCGCCACGCGCCCCGACTTCTCGGCGGCGATCAGCGTGGTGCCCGAGCCGCCGAAGGGGTCGAGCACTTTGTGGCCCGGGCGGCTGGAGTTGCGGATCGCACGCTCGACCAGTCCGACCGGCTTCATCGTCGGGTGCAGGTCGTTCTTCTGCGGCTTGTTGAAGTGCCACACGTCGCCCTGGTCGCGGTCGCCGCACCAGTGGCGAGTCGCCCCCTCCGGCCAGCCGTAGAGGATCGGCTCGTACTGACGCTGGTAGTCCGAGCGGCCCAGCGTGAAGGTGTTCTTGGCCCAGATGATGAACGTCGACCAGTGGCCTCCGGCGGCGCGGAAGGCCGCCTGCAGGGTGTCGAGCTCGCTGGAGGACATGGCCACGTAGATCGCGCCCTGGGTGTGGGCGATCAAGAGCGTCAGCGCATCCCGCAGGAAGTCGTGGAACCCGTCGCCCAGTGCATCGTTGAGGATCGGGCGGTGCCTGCCGCGCAGCTTGTCCTTCGCGCTGCTCCCGTAGTTGACGTTGTAGGGCGGGTCGGTGAAGACCATGTCCGCCCGCTCGCCGTCCGGAAACAGGCGTGCGTAGGCCTCGGCCGTGGTCGCGTCCCCGCAGACCAGCCGATGGGGGCCGAGCAACCACACGTCGCCGGGCCGAGACACAGGCTTCTCGGGGGTCTCGGGCACCGCATCGTCGTCGGTCTGGCCGATGTGCTCGGGTTCGTCCCCCGCCAGCAGATCGGCCAGCGCGTCGGCGTCGAACCCGGTCAGGTCCAGATCGAAGCCCTCGGCCTGCAGGTCTTGCAGTTCGAGGCGCAAGAGTTCCTCGTCCCACCCCGCGGCCTCGGCGATGCGGTTGTCGGCTACACCCAACGCCCGGCGCTGGGTGGGCGTCAGATGATCGAGCACGACCACCGGCACGGTGGAAAGGCCCAGCCTCTGCGCGGCGGCGAGCCGCCCGTGCCCGGCGACGATCACGCCATCGGCCCCGGCCAAGATCGGGTTGGTGAAGCCGAACTCGGCGATGCTGGCGGCGATGCTCGCGATCTGGGCGTCCGAGTGCGTGCGGGCGTTGCGCGCGTAGGGCACGAGCTTGGTCGTCGGCCAGTGCTCGATTCTCTCGGCGAGCCACGAGGCGGTCATGCCGGCACCTCCGCCTCGCGCTCGGTCGCCACCTCGCCGAAGGTCCGGCCGCTGCCCTCCAGCACCGGCACGCGGTCCGGGTGGTGCTGCATCCAGCGGCGCAGGGCCACGTCCACGTACTCGGGGGCGAGTTCGACCGCGCGCACCCGGCGACCGGTGAGTTCTCCGGCGAGGAGCGTGGTGCCCGAGCCTGCAAACGGCTCCAGGACGATCTCGCCCGCGTCGGTGTAGGCCTCGATGAAGAACCGGGGCAACCCCACCGGGAACACCGCCGGATGGTCGATACCCTCACCGATGCGGCCGCGCGGGCGCGTCACCTCGATGACCGAGTCCGGGATGCGGAAGTCCTGCGTCGGCAGCCCCGCGTGGCACCAGCCGCCGACCGTGCCGTCCTTGCCGCGCATCGCGGTGGACGAACCGTCGGCGCGCAGGTGGGTTTCCTGTCCGG
>CALKJX010000265.1 GCA_937995555.1 uncultured Elioraea sp. | reverse complement strand
CCTCCGCCCCGAGCGCAACGAGAGCTTCGACATCCTGCCCGCGAGCCAGCGCGTCTCCGAGACCATGTGGTACCGCGGCACGGCGGATGCGGTGTACCAGAACATCGACATCATCGAGGACCACGCGCCGCGCCACATCGTCGTGCTGGCGGGCGACCATGTCTACAAGATGGACTACGAGGTGATGCTGCAGCAGCACGTCGAGACGCGCGCCGACGTCACGGTCGCCTGCATCACCGTGCCGCGTGCGGAAGCGACCGGGTTCGGCGTCATGCATGTGGACGAGACCGGGCTGATCGTTGATTTCGTCGAGAAGCCCGCCGATCCGCCGGCGATCCCGGGTCAGCCCGACCGGGCGCTCGCCTCGATGGGAATCTATGTCTTCGACACGCCCTTCCTGGTGGACCAGCTCCGGCGCGACGCGACGGACGCGGCGTCCACGCACGATTTCGGCCGGGACATGATCCCGTATCTTGTTCGCAACGGGCGGGCGGTGGCCCACCGTTTCGAGCAGTCCTGCGTGCGTTCCTCCGCCGAGGCGCTGCCGTACTGGCGCGATGTCGGCACGGTCGATGCGTACTGGGAGGCCAACATCGACCTCACCGACATCGTGCCCGAGCTCGACCTGTTCGATCAGGACTGGCCGATCTGGACCTATGCGGAGGTCGTGCCCCCGGCGAAGTTCGTCCACGACGAGGCCGGCCGGCGCGGCGAGGCGGTCTCCTCGCTGGTTTCGGGCGGCTGCATCATCTCGGGGGCGGCGGTGCATCGGTCGCTGCTGTTCACCGGCGTGCACGTGCACTCCTACGCATCGCTGAACGGCGCGGTGCTGCTGCCGCAGGTGGATGTCGGGCGCGGCGCACGGCTGACCAACGTGGTGGTCGATCGCGGCGTGCGCATCCCGGCCGGCCTGGTGGTGGGCGAGGATCCGCAGGCGGACGCCGCACGGTTCCGCCGCACCGAACGCGGCATCTGCCTCATCACCGCGCCGATGATCGCCCGGCTCGGCTGACGCGGCGCGGATGCGCGTCCTCGCCGTCGCCTCCGAGGCGGTACCGCTCGTCAAGACCGGCGGCCTCGCCGATGTGGTGGGCGCGCTGCCGGGCGCTCTCGCGGCCGAGGGGATCACCGTCACCACGCTGCTGCCCGGCTACCCGGCGGTACTGCGCGCGCTCGACGGCGCCACCGAGGTCGCGCGCTACCAGACGCTGCCCGGCGGACCAGCGCGCGTGCTGCGCGGGCGGGCGGCAACTCTCGATCTTGCGGTGCTCGACGCGCCCGCGCTGTTCGATCGCCCGGGCAACCCGTATCTCGGGCCGGACCGCACCGACTGGGCCGACAACGGCATACGCTTCGCCGCCCTCGGCGCGGCGGCGGCGCGGCTCGCGCGCGAGGGCGCGGGTTTCGATGCCGTGCACGCGCATGACTGGCAGGCTGGCCTGACGGGCGCGTATCTCCGCCACGGTGACGCGTCCCGGCCGGTGCTGTTCACCTTGCACAACCTCGCCTTCCAGGGCGCCTTCCCCGCCGCGCTGTTCCCCGCGCTCGGTCTGCCGGATACGGCCTTCGCGCTCGCCGGCATCGAGTTCTACGGCGGTATCGGCTTCCTCAAGGCGGGGCTCTGGTACGCGGATGCGATCAGCACGGTCTCGCCCACCTACGCCGCCGAGATCGCCACGCCGGAAGGCGGGATGGGGCTCGATGGCCTGCTCGCCGGCCGTGCTTCGGTGCTGCACGGCATCCTGAACGGGCTCGACACCGACGAATGGGACCCCGCGCGCGACCCGCATCTCGAAGCGCGGTTCAACGCGGACGATCCGTCGCCGCGCGTGGCGAACCGCGCCGCCCTTTGCCGCGCCTTCGGGCTTGGGGCCGATGCCCGCGCGCCGGTGTTCGGCTTCGTCGGCCGCTTCACGTGGCAGAAGGGCGTCGACCTGATCCTCGACGTGCTGCCCGCGTTGCTTGGCACCGGCGGCGTGCTCGCGCTGCTCGGCAACGGCGAGGCTGGCATCGAGGCGCGCGCCGAGGCGGCTGCACGGCAGCATCGCGGGCGGGTCGGCCTCGCCACGGGCTTCGACGAGCGGCGCGCCCGACTGGTCTATGCCGGCGCGGACTGCGTGCTGGTGCCCTCGCGCTTCGAACCCTGCGGGCTGACCCAGCTCTGCGCGCTGCGCTACGGCGCAGTACCGCTCGTTGCGCGCACGGGCGGGCTCGCCGACACGGTGGTGGATGCGAACGAGATGGCGCTGCGCCAGGGCTGGGGCACGGGGGTGGTTTTCAACCCGGTCTCGGCCGGCATGCTCGCTGCCGCACTTCGGCGCGCCGCCACGCTGTTCGCCGACGCACCGACGTGGCGGCGCATCCAGGCGAACGCGATGCGCACCGATGTCTCCTGGGCGCGCTCGGCCGCGCACTACGCGGCGCTGTTGCGCGCGCTCGCCCGGCGGTAGTCCGCCCCGCTACTCGGCCGGCGCGCGCTCGGGCGCGGGCGCGCGTCTCACCCACCCCGTCACCCGCTCGCGCAGCCCCTGGAACACCACATAAAGCATCGGGATCACGAAGATGCCGAGCAGCGCGGCCGCTATCATGCCGGCGAACACGCCGATCGAGACGTTCCGGCGCGCGATCTCGGCCGCGCCCGAGGCGGTGACCAGCGGCACGAGGCCCATGATGAAGGCGAGCGAGGTCATCATCACGGGGCGGAAGCGCAGCCGCGCGCCCTCGGTCGCAGCCTCGAGCAGGGCGACCCCCTTTTCGCGCTGCTCCTTGGCGAACTCGACGATGAGGATACCGTTCTTCGCCGCGAGCGCGATCAGCACGACGATGCCGATCTGCGCGTAGAGATCGAGCGGTGCCTTGACGGCGAGGATGCCGAGGAAGGCGCCGAGCAATCCGACCGAGACCGACAGCAGGACCGGCACCGGAATGGTCCAGCTTTCGTACAGGGCAACGAGGAACAGATAGGCGAACAGCACTGCCATCGCCAGGATCGCCGCCGTCTGTCCCTCGGCGCGCTTCTCCTGGAACGAGATATCGGACCACTCATAGGCATAGCCTGGCGGCAGGGTTCGGTCGGCGACCTGTTCCATCAGCGCGAGCGCCTGGCCGGACGAGACGTCCGGCGTGCCCGACCCGAGCAGCTGGGCGGCACGGTAGTTGTTGAAGCGCGTGATGCTCTGCGGCCCCTCGTCGATGCGGATCTCGGCGAGACTGCGCATCGGCACCATCTCGCCCGCCGCGTTGCGGACATGGATGCGCAGAATGTCCAGGACGGCGCGCCTGTCTTCCGCCTCGGCCTGGAGCGACACCTGCCAGGTGCGGCCGAACAGGTTGAAGTCGTTGACATAGGCTCCGCCGAGGGCCGCTTGCAGCGTGGCGAAGACGTCGCCGATGCGCACGCCAAGTGTCGCCGCCTTGTCGCGGTCCAGATCGAGGCGGATCGATGGGCTCGATGCGCTGAAGCTTGAGAACACCCGCGTCAGCCCCTCCTGCTGGTTCGCCGCCACGATCAGTCCCCGCATCACCTGCGCGAGCTGCTTCGGATCGCGCCCCTCCAGATCCTGGAGCATGAAGGTGAAGCCGCCGCCCGTGCCGAGACCGACGATCGGCGGCACGTTCAGCGGCACGGCGATGCCGTCGCGCAATCCGGCAAGCCCGGCGCCGATGCGCGCGAGCGCGGGCTGCACGGCGAGTGCGGGATCGCGCCGCTCCTCGAACGGCTTCAGGAGGCCGATGATGAAGGCGGCGTTCGACTGCGCCGCGCCG
>CALKJX010000264.1 GCA_937995555.1 uncultured Elioraea sp. | reverse complement strand
TGACGTTGTGGTCGATCATGCCGACATACGTGCCCTCGTAGCTGCCGGGCTCGCCCATCGCGTCGGAGAACAGCGCCCCGCCGATGACCACACGGTGCCCGCGCGCGGCCGCGCCCTCGACCAGCGCGCGCACGTTGCGGTCCGACACCGAGGTCTCGACGAACACGGCCGGGATGCGCCGCTCGACCAGCACGCCGACAAGCTCCCGGATGCGGCGCACGCCGGCCTCGGACTCGGTGGAGAGGCCCTGGATGCCCAGCACCTCGATGCGGTAACGGCGCGCGAAGTAGTTGAACGCGTCATGCGCCGTGACCAGCACGCGCTGGCGTTCGGGAATCGTCGCCAGCGCCTGCTCGGCATAGTCGTCGAGTGCCGCGATGCGCGCGCGCAGCGCCGCGAGATTCGCGCCGAAGGTGGCGGCCCCGGCCGCGTCATGGCGGGCGAGCATTGCCGCGATCAGCTCCGCCGCGCGCGACCAGGCGCGCGGGTCCATCCAGACATGCGGATCGAAATGCCCGTCCGCCCCCTCGGGTTCGATCAGCATCTCCTCGGGCAGAAGCTCGGCGACGGCATGGACGGGCTTGCCGGCACGCGCGACGCGCACGAAGGCGTCGCTCATTTTTCCTTCCAGCAGCAGGCCGTTGTAGAAGATCACGTCGGCGCGCAGCATCTTCGCCACATCCTCGCGCGTGGCCCGGTAGAGATGCGGATCCACGCCCGCGCCCATCAGCACCTCGACCCGCACGCGCTCGCCGCCGATCTCACGGACCAGGTCGCCGATCATGCCGGTGGTGGCGAGCACCGACAGCGGTCCGCCGGCGCGCGGCTGCGCCCGGGCGATGGAGGCAGGCAGCACCAGCGCAGCGGCAAGCACGGCCCGGCGGCGCAGACGGGGTTCGGCACGGCAGGCGGGTGCGACGACGGTCACGGCTCGGCTTCCGCAGCGATGCGTGGTGAGAACGCACAGAGCATAACCGGTGCGTAGCCGGTGCGTCAAGGTAGGCTATGGGCTCAACGTTGGTTTCTGCTCTGTATAATGTAGCACACACTATAAATTGTCCGTCACTCTCGCGCATGCTAAGGCGCCGGACCCGCAACCAGCCGGACCGCCCAATGCCCGCCCCGGACGACCCGCATCCTGCCGACGCACCGGACGAGGCAGCACGCCACGCCTCGGCCCGCTCGGCACGGGCGAGCGCGCTGACCGAGGACTATGTCGAGATCATCGCCGATCTGCTCGAGCGCGAAGGCGAGGCGCGGCCGACCGACATCGCGCGGCGGCTCGGCGTGGCCCACGCCACCGCCATCAAGACGATCGCGCGGCTGAAGCGCGACGGGCTCGCGCATGCGCGTCCCTATCGCGGCGTGTTCCTCACCGAGGCCGGGCTCGCGATGGCGCGGCGCGTGAAGGCGCGGCATCAGACCGTGGTTGCGTTCCTGGTCGCGATCGGCGTGCCGGAGGCGATCGCGGAGGCCGATGCCGAGGGCATCGAGCATCACGTCAGCGACGAAACCCTCGCCGCCTTCGAACGTTTCCTCGCGGAGACGCCGCGGCGACGCTGATCACGACTTGTCCTGCGCGGGTTGCGCGCCGCGCGCGCGCTGTCGTAGTGGACGAGACGAGCGACGCCGCGTTGCACACGTGGCCCTGATGCGTGCGCCTCGTCGCGCAGCGCACGCATGCTGATGCCGTTGTGATTTCCCAACGGCGTCGCCGAAACCCGAGCCTGGACGGGGAGAGCATCGGGAATGACGATACGAAGCCTGGATCGCGAGAGCGGCGCCACGCGATCGCGAGGCCGACCCAGGACCGTGGCGCAGGAGCAGGCGGCGGCATCCGCACCGGCACCGCCGCCGCGCGTGCGTGCGTTGCATCCGCTGCTGATCGGTCCGCTGCCGGCCTGGGATCCTGTCTTCGCCGAGTCGGCCGATCTCGGCTTCGACACCGTGCTGCTGCCGCCCGTGTTCGCGCCGGACGGCACCGGCGATCTGTTCCGCACGGCCGATCACGACCGGACGCATCCGATCCTCGCCGCGGCCGAGGACGCCGATGCGGCGCTGGCGCGACTCTGCGAGAGCGCGCGCGGGCACGGACTCGCGCTGTGGCTCGACCTCGTCACCGATCGCGCACCCGAGGCGGGCGTGCTGGTGCGCACGCATCCGGACTGGTTCGAGGCGCCCGGCATGGCCGGACCGCTCGACCCGCGGCGCGATCTGCCCGGTGCCGGCATGCGCCGTGCCCGCGCCGAGGCCGCAGAGCCGCTCGCCGCGTGGTGGGCCGAGCGGCTCGCGCGCTGGCGCGCAGCCGGCGTGGCCGGCCTGCGCTGCCTCGCCCCGCATGCCGTTCCGCCATCGTTCTGGCGTGCGCTGTTCGCCGCCGACATCCCTGCCGCACGGCTTGCCTGGACGCCGGGGGTGCCGGCTCCGGCGATCGCCTCCCTCGCCGGGCTCGGCTTCACGCGCACGGCCGACAGCCTCGCCTGGTGGGACCTGCGCGCCGGCTGGTGGGCCGAGGAGGCGCAGCGCCTCGCCGCGGTCGCGCCGGCGCTCGCCGTGGTCGGCGCGCCTTTCGCGCCGCAGCCGGCGCTGCCGCAGGGCGAGGCCGGCGCGATCGCGGCGCGCCGGCGCCTGCGCATCGCCGCTGGTTTCGGCTGCGGACTGCTCGTGCCGATGGGCTGGGAGAAGGGCTTCACCCGCCGGTGGGACGCCGTGCGCGATCGGCCCGGCGATCTCGATCCGCACGGCCCCGGCGAGCGGGCGGGCTTCGATGTCTCGGCCGATCTGCGTGCCGCCAACGACAGCGCCGCCGATGGCGCGGCCGCGCGCAGCCTCGCCGGGCCGGGCGCACAGGTCGTCGCACTGATGCGCGCGGACGGGCCGGACACCCGCATCGCGGGCGCGCTCCGCCTGACCATCGCCAATGCCTCGGACACGACCGCTACCCGTGTCGATCCCGCGCTGCTGCTGCCCGCACTCGGCGGCCGGTTCACCGCTGCGGTGCCGGTGCTGCCCGCGCACGGCGCACCGCTGACACCTGGGGTGCCGATCGTGCTCGGTCCCGGCGAAGCGCGCCTCTACCGCGCCGTTCCCACCGAGCCGGTGCGCGCCCCGGGCATCGCCGATGGTCCCACGCCGGACGGCGCGCCTTGGCCCGCGACCTCCGCCGCGCGCCAGCCGCGCATCGGCATCGAGGCGGTCTCGCCTTCGGTCGATGCCAGCCGGTTCGCGGTGAAGCGCCTCGCCGGGGAGCTCGTCGAGGTCGAGGCCGATCTGATCTGCGACGGTCACGACAGGCTCGCCGCGGTGGTCCAGTATCGCGCGGCCGATGAGACCGCGTGGCGCGAAGCGCCCCTCGCGCTCGACACGAACGATCGCTGGCGCGGCGCCTTTCCGCTCGCGCGCCTCGGCCGCCACGTGTTCCGCATCGTCGCTTGGCGCGACGCGTTCGCCTCGTTCCGTGTGGAGCTCGAGAAGAAGCACGACGCCGGACTGACCCTGACGCTCGAGCTCGAGGAAGGCACGCGCCTCGTCGCGGCCGCGGCCAAGCGCGCTGGCGGGCCGCTTGCGGCGCTCGCGGACCGGCTCGCGACCGCCGACGACGCGCTCCGGCTGTCGCTGCTGCTCGACCCCGGCACCGCAGCGATGATGCGCGCGGCCGACGACCGACCCTTCGCGGCGACGAGTGTCGAGCACCCGGTCGATGCCGAGCGGCGCGAGGCGCGCTTCGCCTCCTGGTACGAGCTCTTCCCGCGCAGCCAGTCGGGCGACCCGACGCGCCACGGCACCTTCGCCGACGTGATCCGCCGCCTGCCCGAGATCCGCGATCTCGGCTTCGACGTGCTCTACTTCACGCCGATCCATCCGATCGGGCGCAGCAACCGCAAGGGCCGCAACAACAGCCTGACCGCGGGGCCGGACGATCCCGGCAGCCCCTATGCGATCGGCGCGGCCGAGGGCGGGCACGATGCGATCCACCCGGAACTCGGCACGCTCGACGACTTCCGCCGCCTGGTTTCGGCCGCGCACCAGTACGGGCTCGAGATCGCGCTGGACTTCGCGATCCAGTGCAGCCCCGATCATCCCTGGCTGAAGGAGCACAAGGACTGGTTCGCCTGGCGGCCGGACGGGTCGCTGCGCTACGCGGAGAACCCGCCGAAGAAGTACGAGGACATCGTCAATGTCGAGTTCTATGCGACGGGCGCCGTGCCGTCGCTCTGGGAGGCGCTGCGCGACGTCGTGCGGTTCTGGGCGCGCGAGGGCGTGCGCACCTTCCGCGTCGACAACCCGCACACCAAGCCGCTGCCGTTCTGGGAGTGGCTGATCGCCGACATCCGCGCGGAGTTCCCCGACGCGATCTTCCTCGCCGAGGCGTTCACCCAGCCGAAGATGATGTATCGCCTTGCCAAGGTGGGGTTCGGCCAGAGCTACACCTACTTCACCTGGCGCAACGAGAAGCGCGAGATCATGGAGTACCTGACGGAGCTGACCACCAGCGCGCCGCGCGACTTCTTCCGGCCCAACCTCTTCGTCAACACCCCTGACATCAATCCGCGCTTCCTCCAGACCTCCGGCCGTCCGGGCTTCCTGATCCGCGCGGCGCTCGCGACTACGCTGTCGGGGCTCTGGGGCATGTACGAGGGCTTCGAGCTCTGCGAGGCGGCTGCACTTCTGGGCAAGGAGGAGTATTTCGATTCCGAGAAGTATCAGCTGCGCGCCTGGGACCGCGACCGGCCCGGCAACATCAAGGCCGAGATCGCGCGGCTGAACGCGATCCGCCGCGCCAATCCTGCCCTGCAGTCCCATCTCGGCCTCGCATTCCACAACGCCTTCGACGACGCCGTTCTCTGGTACCGCAAGGCGACGCCGGACCGCTCGAACGTCGTGCTGGTCGCGGTGAACCTCGATCCGCATCATGTGCGCGAGGCGTCCGTGGAGCTTCCGCTCTGGGAGTGGGGCCTGCCCGACCACGCCTCGCTCGACGCTGAGGATCTCATGACCGGTCACCGTTTCGTCTGGCAGGGCAAGATGCAGCAGATCAGGCTCGATCCCGCCGGACTGCCGTTCGGCCTCTGGCGCGTCCATCCTGCGGGGCACGCCGCATGAGCGAGCGCGATCCGCACTGGTACCGCGACGCGGTGATCTACCAGCTCCACGTCAAGAGCTTCTTCGATGCGAACGATGACGGCGTGGGCGACTTCGCGGGGCTGCTGAAGAAGCTCGACTACGTCGCCGAGCTCGGCGTGAACACGCTCTGGCTGCTGCCATTCTATCCGAGCCCGCGCCGCGACGACGGCTATGACATCGCCGACTATCGCGGCGTGCACCCCGACTACGGAACGCTCGCCGATGCCCGCCGCTTCCTGAAGGAA
>CALKJX010000263.1 GCA_937995555.1 uncultured Elioraea sp. | reverse complement strand
GCCGCCGGCAATGAGGGCATTGAGGGACCGCTCGGGGCCTCGCCGGGCACCGAAAACCCAGTGGCCGAGCTCGGCAAGGTGCGAAGGGCTGCCCACCACCAGCCGCTGCGTCTCGTCCTTCGGGTCGCGCGCGGGGTATGGGTAGGCCTCGTACTGGTCGGCGACGATCGCATCCGTCCGGTCTGTCATCGGGGAAGCCTTGCCATGGAGACGGCGCGCGGCTGGTTCGGCATCGGCATGGAGGGGGTGAGCAAGCCCGGCAATGCGGGGGCGCTGTTCCGCACCGCGCACGCCTTCGGCGCCGCCTTCCTGTTCGCGGTGGGCGACAGCCCGGGCCTCGCCGCGACGCGCGCGACCGACACATCGGACGCCACACGCCACGTTCCGTTCTACTGGTGGCCGTCGGTCGATGCCATGGCCCTGCCGCGGCTGTGCCGGCTGGTCGGGGTGGAGCTGACCGAGGAGGCGGTGCCGCTGCCGTCGTTCCGCCACCCCCCGCAGGCGGCCTATGTGCTGGGCCCCGAGCGCAGCAGCCTCAGCGCGGCGATGCTTGCGCGCTGCGACCACGTGGTGCGCATCCCCACCCGCTTCGCGATCAACCTGGCCGTGGCCGGGGCGCTCGTGATGTACGACCGCTGGCTCGCGATGGGCCGGTTTCCGCCGCGCCCTGTGGCCTCGGGCGGGCCGGGCGAGGCCGAGCCGCCGCCCGCGCATGGCCGCCCGCGTTTCCGCCGTGCCACGCCTGCGCTGCTGGCCGGCGAGGACACGTGAGCGTCGCTTGAGACGCGCGGCCCCGACCCGTATGTATCGGCGCATGATGCGCGCCCTGATCCTCCCGCTCGCCCTCCTTGCCACCCCGGTGCAGGCGCAGCAGCCCGCGCCGACCGCGATCGGCACGTTCCAGGACTGGCAGGCTGCCACCTTCACGGAAGGCGGCAACAAGGTCTGCTACGCCTTCACCCGTGCCGCCCGCAGCCAACCCAACGTGCCGAATCGGGGCGAGGTCGTGCTGACCGTGACGCACCGCCAGGGCAGCCGCGACCAGGTGGCCGTGCGCGCAGGCTACACCTATCCCGCCGGCGCCGAGCCCGCCGGCACGGTGGAGGCCTCCGCCGGCAATGTCAGCCTGGCGTTCTTCACCGCCGGCGACGCCGCCTTCGCGCGCGACCGGGCGGAGGCGATCCAGGGCTTCCAGCGCGGCCGCGCCCTGCGCGTCCAGGGCCCCGGGCCGCGCGGCGGCACGGTCACCGACACGTTCAGCCTGATGGGGTTCTCGGCGGCGTACCGCGCGATCTCGGACGCGTGCAGATGACGGAGGCGCTCGCCGCGGCTGAGGCGGCGCGGATCGAGGCCAAATCGGCCCTGTTCGCCCCGCCGCCCGCGGTGCTGGCGGACGGGCGACGCGACCTCGTCGGGCTGTCGCGCGAGGCGCTCGCCGAGGCGCTGCTGGTTGTCTGCGCCGACGAACGCGAAGCGAAGCTCCGCGCCAAGCAACTCTGGCACTGGATCTACCACCAGGGCGAACGCGACTTCGCGCGCATGAGCACGATCGCCAAGCCGATGCAGGCGCGGCTTGCGGATCACTTCGTCATCGGCCGACCCGAGACCAAGACCGAGCAGACATCCGAGGACGGCACACGCAAGTGGCTGTTCCGCTTCCGCGACGGCCAGGAGGCCGAGACCGTCTACATCCCCGATCGCGAGGAGGATCGCGGCTCGGTCTGCATCTCCTCGCAGGTCGGCTGCACGCTGACGTGCCGCTTCTGCCACACCGGAACGCAGACGCTCGTGCGCAACCTTGGCGCCGCCGAGGTCGTCGGCCAGTTCATGGCCGCGCGCGATGCCCATGGCGAGTGGCCGAGCCCGAAGGGCGAGGCGCCGCGGCTGCTGTCCAACATCGTGCTGATGGGCATGGGCGAGCCGCTCTACAACTACGAGAACGTCGCGCTCGCGATGCGGATCGCCATGGATGGCGAGGGCATCGCCCTCTCGCGAAGGCGCATCACGCTGTCCACCTCCGGCGTGGTGCCGATGATGGATCGCTGCGGCGCCGAGCTCGGGGTCAATCTCGCGGTCAGCCTGCACGCCGTGCGCGACGATCTGCGCGACGCGCTCGTGCCGCTCAACCGGAAGTATCCGCTTGCGATGCTGATGGAGGCGTGCCGGCGCTATCCCGGCGCGTCGAATGCGCGGCGCATCACCTTCGAGTACGTGATGCTGAAGGGCGTGAACGACACGGAGGCGGATGCGCGCGAGCTCGTCCGCCTGATCCGCGGCATCCCGGCCAAGGTCAACCTGATCCCGTTCAATCCCTGGCCGGGCGCGCCTTTCGAGACCTCGTCGGGCAACGCGATCCGCCGCTTCGCCGAGATCGTCATGGCGGCGGGCTATGCGAGCCCCGTGCGCGCGCCGCGCGGGCGCGACATCCTAGCCGCCTGCGGTCAGCTCAGGACCGCGAGCGCACGTGCCCGCAAGGCGGCTGTCGCCTAGAAGCGCGCCGCCGCTGCGTCACGTGCCCCGCGCCGCCGCGCCCGCGATCTCCGCCACCGCCGCGACCGCGCTGCGGTAGCCGATCTCGATGATCTCCTCGGCGCGGTCGAAGTCGAGGAAGCGAATGTGCCGGAGCGGCGGCCGGATCAGCAGATCGGGCCGGTCGAGCGCGAGCCTGTCATCGGTGATCCGGCTCTCCATGATGTTGATCGAGGCGAGCAGCACCTCGAAGATGCTGGGCAGCGGTTCCTCGGACTCGAGCCAGCGCGCGAGCTGGGCCGCCGCCGGCAGGTCGCGCGCGGCCAGACGTGTCGTGAGTTCCTGCACGCCCTCGCGGACGGAGCGTGCCCAGCGCGGCAGGCGCGCGGCTGCGGCCGATGGGCGCTCGCGCGACGAGGCCGCGCCTCCGGCGCCGAGGATGCCGTGGTTGAGATCGACCGCGATGACGCAACCGGCGCCGAGCGCCCGAGCGACCGCCACCGGCACCGGGTTGACCAGGCCGCCATCGACCAGGATGCGGCCGTTCCGGCGCACTGGCGTGAAGATCCCGGGCACCGCGATGCTTGCACGCACGGCCTCGATCACGTCGCCGCTGCGGATCACGACCTCCTCGCCGGTCACGATGTCGGTGGCCACCGCCGCGAACGGCCGCGCCAGCCGCTCGATCGCGCCGGATCGCACGTGCTCGCGCACCAGGGCCGCGATCCGGGCGCCGTCGATCAGCCCGGACTTGGGCAGCACGACATCGAGGAACGACACCATGCGGGGCCAGTCGAGCGTGCGGAAGGTGGCGGCCAGGCTGTCCAGCGTGCCGGCGGCATGCACCGCGCCGATCAGCGCGCCCATGCTGGTGCCGGCGATCACCTCGACCGCGATCCCCGCCTCGTCCAGTGCGCGCAGCACGCCGATATGCGCGAGCCCGCGCGCGGCACCGCTGCCGAGCGCGAGGCCCACCCGCCTCGGTGCCGCCGCTCCGGTCCCCGCCATCTCTCCCCCCACACCTGTCCGAGCGCGGACAGTAGCCGATGCGCGGGCGGTCTGCTGCGGGCGCCGGGCCCGGCCAGGCCGTCAATCCGTGATGCGCAGATCGAGCCCGCGCACGATCAGCCCGACCGTGCGCTCGCCGGTGATGCCGAAATCGTCGTCGTTGATCAGGAACAGCGCGCCGTCGGGCAGCACGGCCACGCCTTCGAGCTTGGGCGGCGCCTGCGGATGGTCGGCGCTGTCGAACACCAGCCGCTTGGAAAGCGGCGTGATGCCGGTGCCGGCGAGATCGTTCGCCTGCTCCAGCGTCGGGCGGGTCGCCGGATCGTCCCAGCGCGAGCCGAGGATGTCCGTCGCGCCGGCGCTGAGGTCCACCTCGTAGAGCTTGGTCGTGCCCTCGGTGCGCTCCAGCACCAGCAGCCGGTCGGTGCCGAGCGCGGTCAGTTCGCTGATGCGCGGGTCGGACTGCCGGTTCGAGGGGTCCTTGCGGAAGCTCTGCGGATCGTCGAGCCGATAGACGTACTGGCCGACCACGCGCAGGCTCGTGCGCTCGATCTTCAGCAGCCGCGTGTTCTTGGCCTGCTGGTAGGCGCGCGCGTCGGGGTTGGCGAGCGGGTTCTGCAGGATCGTGTAGAGGAAGCGCTCGTCCGGGCTGACCGCCATGCTCTCGATGCCGCGGTTGGTGAACCGCTTCGCGAGGATGGCCGGCAATCCCTCGAACACGGGATAGCCGGCGCCGGCGAAGTCGGCGCCGGTGCCGGCCGGGACGATCCTCAGCCGGATGCGCCCGTCGGCGGCGACGTGCAGGATCGAGGGCGCGTTCTCCTCGCCGATCCAGAACGTGCCGTCGGCGAGGCGCACGATCCCCTCCGCATCCACCGCCGAGGCGTTCTGCGCCAGCACGCGCCCGCGCGCATCCAGCGGCGTCTCGGTGGTGGCGACGGTCAGCGGGTTCAGCAGCCCGTCGATCGGCCGCCCGTCGGCCGTCTTTAGCGCGATCGCATCGAAGACGTGGAACACGCCGCGTTCGGGATCGAGCCGCAGCCCGTAGATGGTGGGCGCATAGGCGGGGATCGGATAGATCCGGCCGTTGTTCGCGGCCGCACAGATCCGCTCGCGCGGCACGCCGGTGATCGCCAGCGCCTGCGCGCAGGCGATGTTCGGGCCGCGGTCGGACACGGTCCAGACCACGTCGGCCGGATCGTGCCGGCTGCGGAACGCCGCGCT
>CALKJX010000262.1 GCA_937995555.1 uncultured Elioraea sp. | reverse complement strand
GCCTGGTCGGCCTGATCGGTCAGCGGGATCGGATAGTCGCCCGTGAAGCAGGCATCGCAGAACTGCGGCCGCCTGGCATCGCGCGCGGCCCCAGCGACCGCGCGGTAGAGGCCGTCGATCGAGATGAAGGCGAGGGAGTCGACGCCGATGATGCGCGCCATCGCGTCGACGTCGTTGCGCGCGGCGAGCAGCTGGTCGCGCTCGGGCGTGTCGATGCCGTAGAAGCAGGAATGCGTGGTCGGCGGCGAGGAGACGCGCATGTGCACCTCGGTGGCACCGGCGGCACGCACCATCTCGACGATCTTGCGGCTGGTGGTGCCGCGCACGATCGAATCGTCCACCAGGATGACGCGCCTTCCCGCCAGCAGCGCGCGGTTGGCGCTGTGCTTCAGCTTCACGCCGAGATGGCGGATCTGGTCGGTCGGCTCGATGAAGGTGCGGCCGACATAGTGGTTGCGGATGATGCCGAGCTCGAACGGCACGCCGGCCTCGGCCGCATAGCCCATCGCCGCCGGCACGCCGCTGTCGGGCACCGGCACGACGATGTCGGCGGCGAGGTGGCTCTCGCGCGCGAGCTCGGCGCCGATGCGCTTGCGCACCTCGTAGACGGCGGTGCCCTCGACGATGCTGTCGGGCCGGGCGAAGTAGATGTGCTCGAAGATGCAGAACCGCGACGGCTGCTTCGCCCAGGGCTGGATCGAGCGCACGCCGGCATCGTCGATCACCACGATCTCGCCCGGCTCGACATCGCGCACGAAGGCCGCGCCGACGATGTCGAGCGCGCAGGTCTCGGAGGCGAGCACATGGCCGCCGTGCCGCGGCCCGTCCTTGCCCGGCAGCCGGCCGAGGATCAGCGGGCGCACGCCGATGGGGTCGCGCACGCCGATCAGCGCCTCCGAGGTCAGCGCCACCAGCGAATAGGCCCCCTGCACCTGCTTGAGCGCGTCGATCAGCCGGTCCACCACCGTGCCGTAGAGGCTGATCGCGATCAGGTGGACGAACACCTCCGAGTCGGTGGTGGACTGGAACAGGCAGCCGCGGCGGACCAGCGCGCGGCGCAGCGCATGCGCGTTGGTCAGGTTGCCGTTGTGCCCGACCGCGAGCCCGCCGAACTCGAAATCGGCGTAGAGCGGCTGGACGTTGCGCAGCACGGTGTCGCCCGTGGTGGCATAGCGGTTGTGGCCGATCGCCGCCGACCCCGGCAGCCGCGCCATCACCCGCGCGTCCGAGAACACATCGCCCACCAGGCCGAGCGCCTTGTGGCTGTGGAAGCGCTCGCCGTCGAAGCTGACGATGCCGGTCGCCTCCTGGCCGCGATGCTGAAGCGCGTGCAGCCCGAGCGCGGTCAGCGCCGCCGCGTCCGCGGCCCCCCAGACGCCGAACACCCCGCACTCCTCGTGCGGGTGATCATCGTCGCGCCACACCTCGATGGGCTCGCCCGACGGCTCGATGGTCATCCCGGTCTCCCTGCGCCGCGATTCAGCGTGTCACGTTCATCAGCCGGTCGAGATCGCGCCGTTCCTCGGGCCGGTAGCCCTCGGGCCGCACCGCGGAGGCAGCCGCGGGCGGACGCATCAGCTCGGTGGCCGAGGGCGCGTCCGGCGTGGTGCGCGGCGGCGCGGGCAAGAGTCCCGGCGGGAGCTGGCGCACGATCCACGCCCCGCCCGCCTCCAGCGCGGGGCGGGTGCGCGCCTCCGAGGCCCAGGACGGCCAGCGCTCCGGCGGTTGCAGCCACGCCGCTGCAACATAGGCGATGCACAGCAGCGCCGCACCCCGCACGAGCCCGAACACGAGCCCGAGCGTGCGGTCGATCGCGCCGAGCGCGCTGTCCTGCACCCGGTCGGAGATCGCGCCGGCGATCAGCGCGAACAGGATCAGCGAGACGAGGAAGATCACGCTCCCGGCCGCGATGTTGGCGATCGGCCCCTTCTCGATCACGCCGAACAGGCCCTCGATGTGCGGGGCGAGATGCGGGTAGCCGAACACGCCGGCCGCCGCTGCACCGACCCAGGCGGCGATCGACAGCACCTCGCGCACGAAGCCGCGGAACAGCGCGAGCAGCCCCGATACGGCGAGAACGGCGAGGACGGCGATGTCGAGCCAGGGCATGGCCCGGGGGCATACGATACTGCGACCGCGCGGGAAAGCCGACCGCTCGGCAGGGAGCGGCGCAGATCTGCATGCCTGACATCCGCGCATGCTGCTGATCGGGATCACGCGCGTCCCGGCGGCGACCGGGGCCGTGCCGTCGACGAGTCCGACGGACCGGACCGTGATGGTCATGATACGGTCATGACATGCTGTCGGAAAACTTTACAGTCCATGCTTTCCGTGTTGTCGAGGCAACGAAAAGCACGCGGCGAACAGGGGGTAGCACGTTTGGCGCGCGACTTGCATGCGATGGTGGTGCGTGCGCGCAGCGTCCGCATGTCCGCAACCGCCTGTCACAGGACCGTCTCATGAAGCAAACGCTTTTGGCAGCCGTCGCCGCCACCGTGCTGGTCGGCACCGCTGCGGCAACGCCGATTGTGATCAACACCGGCAGCACCGTCTTCAGCGGGCCCGAACTGGTCGGCATCTTCGTCTTGCCGCAGACCGTCACCTCGGGCGTGGAGTTCGAGCTCGGTGAGCTTTACGGCTTTAGCCCGCTCGGCGACTGGTCGCTGACCATCACCCTCGACCTTGACAGTGTCGGCCCGCTCGACTTCGTGTTCGACTGGTCGATCGCGTTCGGCACCATCGATGCGCCCGGCTCGGCCACCGACGGCACCGACGCCCCGCTGCATGTCTGGGGCGGGCCCGCCTCCGTCAGCGTGGGCTACACGACCTACACGCTGACGCTGGTGGCCTCGCAGACCGAGGACGACGTCCGCACCGTGGGCTACTGGCCGAACACCGATGGCGACGAGCCGATCTACGCGACGCTGA